>CAZEPH010000456.1:0-2576 GCA_964514075.1 uncultured bacterium
TCTGGATCGCGACCAGCCGTCATTCACGGCAGCGTGCATCACAAGGCTGGCCGTATGCAATGCTCTCGCGGTCGCCTTGACCTTCCAAACGACCCACTGCTAGCGTCCGTGCAGAATGCACACACCAGGATTGGGTGTGCCCAGAGAGGGAGGCTCCGATGGCAATCGCTGTCGCACCAGAAACCGATACCCGGAATCCGTTCGAAATCGCGCTTGCGCAGTTTGACCGCGCGGCCGATGCCCTTAATCTAGACGCCGGCATCCGATTGAAGCTCCGTACGCCGCGCCGCAGCCTCACCGTCTCCATCCCCACTCGTATGGACGACGGCAGTTTGCGCGTCTTCGTCGGTCACCGCGTGCAATACGACACGTCCCGGGGTCCCACAAAAGGCGGCATTCGATACCACCCAGATGTTACGCTGGATGAGGTAAAGGCGCTCGCCATGTGGATGACCTGGAAGTGCGCCGTGGTGAACATCCCCTATGGCGGCGCAAAGGGAGGCATTACCTGCGATCCGAAGTCGATGTCGCTCGCGGAACTCGAGCGGATGACGCGCCGCTACACGACGGAAATCCTGCCCATCATCGGGCCAGATGTGGATATTCCTGCGCCCGACGTGTACACGGATTCGCAGACGATGGCCTGGATCATGGATACGTACTCCATGACGAAGGGCTACAGCGTGCCCGGCGTCGTGACCGGCAAGCCGATCGCCTTGGGCGGATCGAAAGGGCGCAACGAAGCGACGGCCCGCGGCTGTTTGTTCACGATTCAGGAAGCGGCGAAGCATCTCAAGATCGATCTGACGAAGGCGCGCGTCGCGGTGCAAGGCTTCGGCAATGCGGGCGCGATCGCCGCGCGGCTCCTGCAAGACGTCGGTGCGACGGTGATCGCCGTGTCGGACTCGAAGGCCGGCATTCTGAACCCGAAGGGACTGGATATGGCGACGGTCCTCGCACACAAGGCGGCCACGGGTTCGGTGGCGAAGTTCCCCGGTGCGACCGAGATCACCAACGCCCAGCTCCTCGAACTGGAGTGCGAGGTGCTCGTCCCGGCCGCACTCGAGAAGCAGATCACCGCTGCCAACGCCCCCAACATCAAGGCGAAGATCGTGGCGGAAGCCGCGAACGGACCGGTGACGCCGGAAGCGGACGACATCCTGTTCAAGAAGGGGATCTTTCAACTGCCGGACATTCTCGCGAACGCCGGCGGTGTGACGGTCTCTTACTTCGAGTGGGCGCAGAACCTCGAAGGCGTCTATTGGTCGGAGGAGGAAGTCAACAACCGACTCGGCGTGACGATGCGCGCGAGCTTCGCGGACGTTCTCGCGATGGCGGAGAAGAACAAGGTCGACATGCGTCTGGCCGCGTACATGGTGGCCGTGGGACGCGTGGCGGAAGCGACGCGACTGCGCGGTCTATACCCGTAGTCGTCGCACGCGCGCACAGGAGCGCGACGTCGTGACGTACTTCCTTCCGGTCGCCACGAACGTCGCGCTCCGTCGCATTCCTGTCATCACCCTGGTCCTGTTTGCGTTGAACCTCGGGTTCTGGACGTTTCTGCACCTGCACCCGCACGGGCGATCGATACTCGTGACGATGGCGTTTCAGCCCGCCGCACCGGAATTCACCGCGGCGTTGATGTCCTGCTTCCTGCACGCGTCCTTCCTGCACCTCGCGGGAAACATGCTCTATCTGATCATCTTCGGGGCGCCCGTCGAGGATCGCATCGGCCCCGCGGCGTTCGCGGCCGTCTATGTGGGCGTCGGCATCATCTCTTTGTACGCGCAGGCAGCGATGATGTCGATGCATGGGCCGGCGGATCCGCTCGCGCTGATCGTGGGGTCGTCCGGCGCAATCGCGGCGATCCTGGGCCTGTTCGTGACGCGCTTTCCCGGAGCGAAGGTCGCGATTGCCGCGCCGCCGTTCGTGCTCGGGCGCCGGCGCGTACCGGGCGTCGGGCAGATCAACGCGCTGCTGGCGATCGCAGCGTGGTTCGTGTTCGAGCTGGTCTCGGGCGTACGGGCGATGGCGTCGATGCAACAAGCTGTCGCCTACAGCGCGCACATCGTCGGATTGATGCTGGGCGCGTGCATCGGCGTGCTGTTGCATTTGCCCGAGGCGTTCCGTGCGGAGGTGATGCGCGCGGATATCGCCCGCGCGATCCGCATGGGACACCCGGATCATGCGTTGCTCGCGAGCCGGCACTACCTCGCCGTTCAACCGCGCGATGCGGACGGGTGGATCACCCATGCCCGCGTCGCGGCCGAGGTCGGCGCGACGCGCGAGTCCGTGCAGGCGTACACCACCGCGATCACCCTTTTCGGGCGAAAGCGCGCCCGCGCGACCGCGCTCGACGCGTACGAGGAACTGCGCGACGTGCACCCCACTGCACCGCGCAACGCCGCGCTCGAAATGGCGGTTGCGCGATCGGCCGAGGCGGAGGAGCGCTACGTCGCCGCCGCAAAGTGGTACACGGACGTGACCGAACGGGCGAGCGGGGACGTGACGGAGATCGAAGCCTGGGAGCGGCTCGCCGACTTGCATCTGACGAAGACCCGCGACGCCGACGGTGC
>CAZEPH010000457.1:0-2573 GCA_964514075.1 uncultured bacterium
AGACGTAGATCTTGCCGTTCAGCACGGCGACCTGCGGCGAGTGCTTCGCCGACATCGAGGCCTTGGTCGACCAGCCCTGCGCGGCGAGCGAGACGAGCGGAAAGAGAGCGGCCAGCGCGGCCGAGCACGGACGCGGACGAATGGACTGCTGCATCGGAATCCCCCTGAACGACGTTCGGCGCGCCCCCCGCGCACGTGCAACTGTCCCGCCTGCGCGACGATGCCCGGCTTGAGCGCGATGGCTTCGGTGAAGCTGTCAACCGGGAGCGTCTTGAGAGATTGTGCATCTACGTGGCTCGAGGTCGTACTCGATTTCACGTTGATCAACTTGCGCTGACCGCTCACGACGACTTCCTTCACCTGGGTCACTGCGTCGGTCAACGTGAAGTTTACGAACGCTGTCTTGTCTGCATCGACGGTGACGGACTTGGTGAGCGGGTTCTTGCCCGGCATGATCGCCTTGAGATCGTACGTGCCGACGGGCACGTTGAGGATCAAGAACGAGCCGTCTTCCTTCGCGGCCGCGCCTTGCTTCGTCCCGAGTACGATCACGTTCGCGGACAACCCCTCCCCGGAAGGCGAGGTCACACGTCCGGCAATCTTCCCGACAGCGGCCCACGCTGCATTGCTGGCAAGGATTCCCAGAACAAGCGCGAGAACGAACGTCTGCGCGGGTTTGCGAGACACCATGGTCAGAGCGCTCCCATCTGTAGTCGCGTGCAAGGTTGTCGTCTTCCGAGGTCGACAGAATCTTGCGTGACGGTAAAGTCTGGTCTGTTTCGCGTCAAGCGCCAATACCTCATCGCGTTAGCGAGAAGGCAGCATTCACAACACACCGAGGTCGGAAGAGAGGGATCAACTGCCTCGTTCAGGCAGGATGAGGGGATCTCGCCAGGGGGGATCGGCACAACTATACCAGTCGATGAGGACTTTCCGTCAAGACCGAAGTCGGCCCCTCAGGATGACCGTGGGAGGGCGTCGAGATCGGGTGGAGTGTACGAGCGCACGTCTCCCTTCGCCGAGCCCTGCTTTGCAACGGCGGCCTGCGGTTTGCTCGCGCGTGGCGCACCCGTAGCGGACTCTTCGCGGCGGCGAACCGATCCGCGCAAGGCCTTCGCGTGCGCGATCGCTTCCTTCTTCGCCAGGTCTCCCGCGAGCATGCGCGCGATCTCCCCGACGCGACCGTCTCCGTCGAGGGTGTGCACGCTCACGCGCGTACGGCCGGCGTCCGTGGCTTTCTCCGCGATCAAGTGATGATCCGCGTACGCGGCGAGAACCGGCATGTGCGTGATCGCAATGACCTGCGTGGTGCGCGCGGCGCGGTACAGTCGCTCCGCCACCGCTTCGGCCACACTCGCGCTCACGCCCTGATCGATCTCATCGAAAATGACGCACCCCGGGCCGCCCGGTTCGCGCAAGACGCTGCGCACGGCGAGCAGCACGCGCGAGAGCTCTCCGCCGGACGCGACCTTTGCCAGCGGCCGCATATCCTCCCCCGGATTCGCGGCAAGCAGGAACTCCGCGGACTCCGCCCCGTCCGCGTCCACGCGCAGGGGCCGGCCGCCCACGTCGAGCGCATCGGTGGCGTTCGCGGCGACGTGATCGCGAAACGCGATGGCGAAATCCGCGCCCGCCATCCCCAACTCCCCGAGCACGCCGCGTATGGCGTCGCTGAACGGCGCCGCGGCCGCGCGGCGCGCGTCGCTCAGCGCTGTCGCGCGCTCCGCGAGATCCTGCTCCGTCGCGCGTAGGTCCGCACGGAGCGTATCGAGGTCGCCCTCGGCGCTCGTCAGCTTCTCCTGCTCGCGCCGCATGTCGTCACGATAGTCCAGGACGGCGTCAATGCTCCCGCCGTGTTTCCCGACGAGCGCCATCAGCGCGTGCAGGCGTTCGTCCACGTGTTCGAGCCGCACGGGGTCGGCGGTCACGCGGGAGGCGTAGGCCGCGAGCTGGCGACCCGCGTCCTCGGCGGCCGCGTGCGCATCGCGCAATTGCTGTGCGAAGGGCGCGAGCTGCGGGTCGATCGCCGCGAGTTCGGTCAGGACGCGGGCGCCGCGCGCGAGCACGGTGGCGCCCGCGTCGTCCGCTTCGTACACGTCGCGCGCGATCGCGCCGACGCCTTCTCCGAGTTTCTCGGCGTGGCGGAGGATCTCGCGTTCGTGCTTGAGTTCGTCGATTTCCCCGGGACGCGGGTTCAGCCGATCGATCTCTCCGAGGTGGAACGCGATCATCTCGGCGCGCGCCGTCCGCTCGGCGTGCGCCGTTTCTTCCTGCGTGAGAGCGCGCCGGAGGGCATCGCGCCGCGCGACGATCGTTCCCAACTCCGCGCGCGAGGCGCTCAAGCCCGCGTACGCGTCGAGAGCGGCGAGGTGTGCGCCGCGCTCCGTGAGGCTTTGCTGCGCGTGTTGTCCGCACAGGTCGATCGTCGCTTCGCCGACGGCGCGCAATGTCCCGAGCGTGACCGCGCGATCGTTGATCCACGCGCGCGAGCGTCCGTCCGCGCCGATCTCGCGGCGCACGAGCAACGGTTCGCCCGCAGCGGATTCTGTGTCGTCCCAGACGCCGACGTTCAC
>CAZEPH010000458.1:0-2559 GCA_964514075.1 uncultured bacterium
ACGTCGATGGGTGGACCGCCCGCACCGAGCTGCCGTGCGAGAAGCGCCTTCTGCCTGTGGGCCACGGCGACGACGCGCGTCGCGCACCGCGCGGCCCATCGTTCGTAGGCGTCGATGCTCGGACGCCCGTCTGCGCGCTGCATCGTGTGCACCGCCACGAGACGCACCGGAACGCGCGCCGCGGCGGCCAGGGGCAAGATCGTCACGAGCGCGTTGCGATGGTCCAGACAGTACACCGCGCGCGGCGTGGGCCGCGCGAAGAATCTCCCCGGCCAGCGCACGTGACCCGTCACCGGGATGCCGTCGCGCGCGAGCGCTTCGCCCACCGCACCCGGCTCGCGGAGCGTGTACACGCACGTCGGCCATCCGCGCGCTGGCAGACCCCGGACGAGCGTGGCCACGGCCTTCTCGGCCCCTCCGACGACGAGCGTCGACGCGATGAACACGACCTCACCTCCGTCCACGCACGGTCCGATACGCCGAGAGAAGCTCGACCTGTGAGTATTCCCAGGAAAGCGCGTCCTCGAAGCGGCGCCGGTTGCGCGCCCCCATCGCGTCGCGTTCCGCGGGGTCGTCCAGTAGCCGGACAAGCTTCTCGGCGAAGTCGCGCTCCTCGTTCGGGCGCGCGTACGCGGCGCCGTCGTCGCCTGCGGAAAAGCGCGTTTCCTGCAGATCGAACGCCACGATGGGCCGACCGCACGCCATGTACTCCAGCACCTTGTTCATCGTGGAGACGTCGTTCAGGTCATTCTTCGGATCGGGCGCCACGCACACGTCCGCGGAGGAGAGGTAGCGCTGCAACTCCTCGTCGCTCACACGGCCCGTGAAGTGAACCGCACCGTCCAGGCGCAGTTCTGCCGCGAGCGCTTGCAACTCCTCGAAGGAATCTCCGGCGCCGATCAGCACGAACTGCACGTCGTCGCGATGATGATCGTGCACCACGTGGCCGATCGCGCGAAGCAGGTAGTCCACGCCGTCCTGCGGCGCCATCACGCCGAGGTAACACACGAGGAACCGCCGGCCGTGGCGCGCCGCCGGATCGGGCGGCGCGGGGCGGAAGCGATCGCGCCGCGGCGCGCTGCGCACGACGAACACGCGATCCGGACGCACGTGCCCGCGCTCGATCGCCACGCGTCGGTACGACTGGTTCGTCGCGATCACGACGTCCGCCGCCATGTACGACTGCTTCTCGAGAAACAGGAGGAGGTTGTACAAGATGCCGCTGCGCACACCGAAGCGCGCGGAAAACACCTCGGGGCACAAGTCGTGTTGGTCGTAGACGAACTTCTTTCCGAGGAATTTGTACAGACGCGCGAGCAAGAAGAACGTGTCGGGCGGATTGGCCGTGTGGATGACGTCGAAACCCCGGCGCGCGAACACGACGAGCGACAGGAGCGCCGTGGCCGCCCAGCAGTACAGGAACTCCCACACGTACGAGAGCTTCGACTGGGTTTCCTTCGGTGGCGCGTAGCGGTAGATGTGCACGCCGTCCAAGTGCTCGTACGACTTTTGCCACTCCCCACCCTTCGGACAGATCACGCTCACGAGCCAGCCCGCATCGCGCAGCGTGCTCGCCTCCTGCCACATGCGTCGGTCGAACGGAACCGGCAGGTTCTCGACCAACATGAGGACCTTACCAGCAGAGGCCAATGTACGTCCCTGGAGTCCCATTCGCGGCCGGCAGAATGCGCACCAAATCGATCAACGCCTGATCCGGACGGAGCCGTGCGGGCACCGTCGCGTACTCGGCGTTGGAGTTCGCGATCACGAGCACCTCGGCCCACGACAGCACGTCGTCGAGGGCCGGCGTGAGGATGTCCGGCACGTACGGCACTTCCTCTTCGAGGAAGCGCTTGTTCGCGCCGAGAATGCGCGACATCTCCACGTTGCTGTCGTGCACGCGCAACTCGTAGCCCTTCCCCACGAGCGACTCCACGACCTGCACGATCGGACTCTCGCGCAAGTCGTCCGTGCCGGCCTTGAAGGACAGGCCGAGGATACCGACCTTCTTGCGCCGCTGCCGCTCGATCAGCCGCTGCGCGGTGACCACTTGCACGTGATTGCTGGGCAGGATCGCTTCAAGAACCGGCGCCCTCAGGCCATGCTCGCGCACGCGGTGGGTGATCGCGCGGACATCCTTCGGCAGGCACGATCCGCCGAACGCCATCCCGGGTTTCAAATAGTAGGGTGAGAGATTGAGCTTCGTGTCGTGGCAGAAGATGCGCATCACCTCGTGGCTGTCGATGCCTTCGGCTTTGCACAGATTGCCGATCTCGTTCGCGAAGCAGACCTTCAGCGCGTGGAACGTGTTCGAGACGTACTTCACCATCTCCGCCGCGCGCACCGACGTCGCGACGAGCGGCGCGTCGATGCCCGCGAAGACCGCCTGCGCCGTGTCCTGCGCGCGCGCCTCGTCCGCGCCGATCACGGTCAGGGGTGGGTGGAAGAAGTCCGCGACCGCAGTGCCCTCGCGCAAAAACTCCGGGTTGTAACACACGCCGATGTTCGTGCCGACCTTTCGTCCCGACGCCTCTTCCAGGACGGGCACGATGCCCGCGT
>CAZEPH010000459.1:0-2521 GCA_964514075.1 uncultured bacterium
GTCCGGCGCGCCTTCGTAGAGGAACACCGTCGCGCCATTCATGAGCGGGCCGTACACGACGTACGAATGTCCTGTCACCCAGCCGATGTCCGCCGTGCACCAGTACACGTCTTCCGGTTGCAGGTCGAAGACCCATTGCGTCGTGGCGTACACGCCCGTGAGGTAGCCGCCGGTTCCGTGCGCGATGCCCTTCGGTTTGCCCGTCGTGCCCGATGTGTAGAGGATGAACAGCAGGTCGTTCGCGTCCGTCTTCGCCGGCGCACAGTCGGCGGGGGCGTCTTGCATGAGGCGGTGCCACCAGTGATCGCGGCCTTCTTGCATGTGCACCGGAAAGTCGCCGCGCTTGAACACGACGACGTGCTCGATGCTGGGCGTGCCGGTGAGCGCTTCGTCCGCCGTGCGCTTGAGGAGCACTTCGCCGCCGCGCCGCCATCCGCCGTCCGCCGTGATGAGCACCTTCGCCTGCGCGTCGTTGATGCGGTCGCGCAGCGACTCCGCGGAGAAACCGCCGAACACCACGCTGTGCGGGGCGCCGAGGCGCGCGCACGCGAGCATCGCGATCACCGCCTCCGGCACGAGCGGCATGTAGAGCATGACGCGATCGCCCTTCTGCACGCCGAGCGCGCGCAGGACGTTGGCGGCCCTGCAGACCTCGCGGTGCAGTTGCGCGTACGTGAGCGTGCGCTGCTCGCCCGTCTCGCCTTCCCAGATGAGCGCGGCTTTGTTGCGCGTCGCTCCGTTCAGGTGCCGATCGAGGCAATTGACGCTCGCGTTGATCTGGCCGCCCGTGAACCAGCGCGCGTGCGGGGGCTTCCAGTCGAGCACGCGGCGCCACTTCTTGTCCCACGTGAGTTCGCCCGCCCACTTCGCCCAGAACGCTTGCGGGTTCCTCGCGGCGCGATCGTAGATGCGTGCGTCGTTCGCGTGCGCGGCGCGACGAATGGCGGGGCTCGGCGGGAAAACGCGCGACTCGTGGAGGAGGTCGTCGATCGAGGTGTGCTGGGGAGCGCGGGTGTGCGACGGCGGACGCGGGCGAGACTTCTTCGCAGGCATGCGGCTCTTCCCTCCCTCACGAGTGGCGCTCGGCACGCGCAATCTAGGCAAGCCCGGGAAGCAGTGTCAAACACGGCGCGCGATCACTGCGGTGGTGTCTGCGGTGCCGTTTCCTGCGTGAACACGACGAGCGGAGCGAACCCCTCGACGCGGCGAAACCGTTCGTCGCGCGAGAGCACCGCGGCGAACTCTGCGTCGCGCGGGTGATCCGGAGGATCGCCCGTCGGCCACAAGACGATCCACGCGAAGCGGTGGCGGAGTTGGACGCCGCGCTCGCCGAGGTCCTCCCAACATCCGACAACGCGTCGCTTGGCGAGGTGCACGTACGCGCCCACGGGAGCGTAGACCGGCGCCGCCGGTGGAACGAGTTCCAGCGCGGCGCGCAACTGGCGCGACGGGGACGCGACAACCAGAGGTTCGTGACACAGGATGGTGGACGGCACGACTCCGGCCAGGACGATCGCGCTCAGCGCGACGGCGGCGGATCCGCCTCTGTGGACGACACGCGCGGCGAGGCACGTCACGGCGAAGTACGCCCACACGGCGGGAACGAGCGAGTAGTGGCCGATGGGAAGGTGCGCGAATCCACTGCGAGAAAGAAGAATCACCGCGATCCACTGAATGCCCAGAAGAACGGCGGCACTGCCGAAGGGCGGCACGAGAAGAAACGGCAGAAGAAACCAATATGCGAAGCGTGCGTTGGCGTCCGAGGCGATGAAACGCACAACGGCCGCAGGGTGAAGGAGCATCGTGCGCAGAATCTCCCCCGCTGAATTGCCCCATTGCCCGTGGTGGTACCGCAACGACTCGGCGGCCGTGGCGCGCAGTCCGGGTTGCTCAAAGAGCGGTGTGATCCACACCTGCACGGCGACGAGCCACGCGAGACCGAGACACGCGAGCGCAATGCAGTCTGTCCGCGACCAGCCGCGGAGAAGACCCAGCGCGCCGATCAACGCAATCGTGATGCCGGCATCCTGCCGCACGCCGAGGGCGGCGGCCGCGCATGCGTAGAGCGCGAACCGGCGCCGGCCAGACAGTGCCCATACGCATCCGAGAAGGAGAGCAGGAAGAAAGGCTGTGTCACTGAACGAGCGGGATCCCGCCCACGCAACGGCCGGCACGCACAATACGGTCACCGCGAAACTCGCGGCCGCGACCGGAGGCATGCGCTCGCGGAGGATCGCGTACAGCGGAAGAACTGCGAGCGCGATGGCGACCGATTGAATCAGGGAGAGCATCAGAGGGGACTGCCAGACGGCATACAGTGGGAGAAGAGCGTAGAACGACGGGGAGAAATGGGCGGCGAAGTGGCTCCCGAGGCTGGCATCGACCGTCTCTTGGTTGTTGGCGAAGACGTACCCGTGCAGCGTGCTCCAAAACGCCTGCGTATAGAGTCCGTGAAGGGAGTAGTCGGAACGCCACGAGGCGATGTTACGCGCCGCGACGAAAACGGAAGCGGCGACGTAGA
>CAZEPH010000460.1:0-2495 GCA_964514075.1 uncultured bacterium
GACGAGAAGGACGAGCGCGACAATCGTGTACCGAATCGAACGAGCGATCATGCCCACTGCTCCTTCATGTGTTCTGCGACCCGCAGCGCGTTCGCCATAATCGTGAGGGCCGGATTGCACGCGCCGCTCGAGGGGAAGAAGCTCCCGTCGACGACGTAGAGGTTCTCCACGTCGTGCGTGCGACACTGCAGGTCCAGCACCGACGTGCGCGGATCGTGCCCGAAGCGCATGGTCCCCACTTGGTGCGCGACGCCCGCGAGCGGGATGCGCTTACCGACGTACGCAAAGCGTGGAATGAGCTGCGCGTGACACCCGATGTGTCCGAGCATGCTCTCGAGTTGCTTCTTGAGCCGCTCGTGCGCTTCCGTGTTGTTCTTCGTGTAGTGCAGCGCGGTCTGCCCGTCGCGCGTCACCGTCACGCGGTTCTCCGCCAACGGAAGATCTTCCGATGTGAGCCAGAAATCGAGTGAGTGCTTGGCGATCTGATCCAGCGTGAAGCCGGGTGCGAACGCCGGCGCGCCCGCACGCAGAATATTCTCGTCGAACTTGCCGACGAACGAGATGTGCCCCATCGGGTGCGGCCACTCGCGCGAGCCGAAGTAGAAATCGTTCAGCCCCATCGTCTTCTGAAAGACCGTCGGGTTGGGGTCCTTGGACAACGCGAGCAGCACGCTGTTCTGGTGACACATGTAGTTGCGTCCCACCTGATCCGACGAGTTCGCGAGGCCGTTCGGATGTGCGTCGTTCGCCGAGCGCAGAAAAAGCGCCGCGGAGTTGATTGCGCCGCACGACGACACAACGATGTCCGCTGTGTACGTCTCGCGCTCTGCGCCGCGCTGCACGTGCACGCCCGTCACGCGACGGCCGGTCGCGTCGGTCGTGAGGTGCGAGACGTATGCCTGCGTGAGCAGCGTCACGTTCGGATGCGTGAGAGCGGGGTCTACACACGTGACCTGTGCGTCGGATTTGGCATTCACCAAACAGGGGTGGCCGTCGCACGTCGCGCAGCGCACGCATGCGCTCGCGTGACGATTCGCTTCGTCCAGGCGCACGCCCATAGGCAGTGCGAAGGGCCGGTGCCCGAGACGCGCGAGATCGTCCACGAGTTGTTGTATGCGCGGCTCGTGCGAGAGCGCGGGGTAGAGGTACGGTGCGCTCGCACGCGGCTCCGTCGGGTCCACGCCGCGGACGCCGCGCACTTGATAGAGGTGCTCCGCGGCGGTGTAGTAGGGTTCGAGGTCGTCGTACGCGATCGGCCAGGCGGGCGAGAGGCCGCCGGCGTGTGCGAGTTCGCCGAAGTCGCGCTCGCGCAATCGGAGCAACGCAGCGCCGTAGAACTTCGTGTTGCCCCCGACGAAGTAGTGCGTGCTGGGTTGGAACTCCTTGCCGCCGCCGTCGCGCCAGGTGTCCGCGTTGTTGTAGCGCCCCTCCAGGACAACGGACTTCGTGCTCCAGTTCTCCACCTCGCGCGGCACGTAGTCGCCGCGTTCCAGGAGGAGGATCGTCTTGCCCGTCGGAGCCAGAGCGTAGGCGAGCGTGCCGCCTCCCGCTCCGGTTCCGATGATGATCACGTCGTAGTGTCCGTTCGTCGTCATGGCAGGCCGCGCGATCTAGTTGTGCGCCGCGGTGTCGGGCGGCGTGATCGTGACGTGAATCACATCCGCCGTCCGGGGGTAGGTGAAACGGTCGCGCACACGCTGCACGGCGCGTTTCTCCGAGGGGCCAGTGTTCCACTTCCCCTGACGCGGTCCCTGGTTCCGACCCACGCCCGGCTCCTCGTTCACCTCGGTGCCTGCGTCCCATAGGAGGAACGATGAGGTGAAGTCGCCGCGCACCGGCATCCCCTTGGTATCGAAGAGCGCGATGCCGCGCTCCTGCGGCGCGTAGAACAGATCATTCGACTGTCCGAACATCATCGCCAGCGTGAGGTGGTCGCCCTTCTCCGCTGTGACCTCGAACGTGAACGACTTGTCCGGCGTGGCCGGGCCGGGTTTGTCGTCACCGGTCGGCGTGTCCACCGCTCCCGCACTGCGCACGCCTTTCATCCCCGTGAGCGACGCGACGAGCGGTGCGGGGTTGCCGTCTTCCGCGAGTGCCTCGAGTCCCTTGCCGCGATCGAGCGCGCCGGAGCGGAACACAGGTGAATCCAGTGCGCCGTGCACAACCCAGAGAACCGGCGATGTCGGCGCGGGCGCCGTGCCTCCGGTCGAGAGCCTCAGCGTCTTGTCGGTGGAGACGTTGTGCACGACGACGGTGAACGTTGTGCCTCCGGCGAGGGCGGCGGTGCTCGCCAGCGTGAGTGCGGCGAGCGAGAGAATCACACGGCGCATGAGAGTGAGTCCTTTCGAGTGGATTACGACGCGGCCGCGAGCGGCGCGGTGCCGAAGTTCACGTGAAAGCGGTTGCACCACACGGTGACCGCGCGGTACGTAGACAGATCGACGTCTGCGGGGATCACGTAGTTCTGATCGCCGCGGTTTCCCTTGAGCGATCCG
>CAZEPH010000461.1:0-2494 GCA_964514075.1 uncultured bacterium
GGGTCGCCTTCTTTCGGGTGCTTGACTTACACGAACACCCTCGCGGGCGCGATGCAGGCATTGCTCCAGCCCCTCCTGCCCTCGAGTGGCGACTACCACCTGCACGTGAGCACGCTCGACAAGCTCACTGCGGCGCTCGCGCAGGCGAGTCTTGGACGAAATCCCGTCGTCTGGACCGACACAAACATCGAGGGTTGCATCCAGTCGATCATCCGAACCTATTCCGAGTCTCCGACGGCACGTCATCGGGAGATCGCCGCCATACTCGAATCGCTCGGCGTGGCCTATGCGAGGGAAGAGATCGTCCTCGTGATCCAGGCCAACAACGTCAGCAGTCTCGCGGAGTACAGCGGGTTCGCGCGTGCGGGACGCAAGCGACCGTTCTCTGCCCGCCTGCGGGAGACCTTCTGGGAGTTCTACGAGGAGTTCGAGCGCCGGCGCAAGCGGGCGCGCGCGGAAACGTGGGGCAGCCTGCGTCAACTCGCCTTGGCGCAGCTCAAGAGTGACCCTCGATTCCAGAGGTTCAATTTCCTCTTCGTCGACGAGGTGCAGGATCTGTCGAGGGTGGCGCGTCAGCTCTGCGTCGAGCTCGTCAAAGACATTCGATTCCTGTTTCTGACCGCCGATACCGGGCAGTCCATCTACATTCATCCCCCGACATGGGCCGAGACTGACTCGCGCCTCAGGCTCACGGGGCGGACTTTCCCCCTGCGGCGGAACTACCGCACGAGCCGACAGATCGCCGATGCCATTGCTCCCCTCCGCAGGGAGACCGATGACGGGGTCGAGCAGAGCGGACCCAGTGCGACAGTGTTCTCCGGTGACTTGCCACGCTGGCGTCGCCTGCCGATGTCGGATCATCCGGCTGAGGTGGTTCGCCTCCTCAGAGATCTGACGCAGCGGCAGGGCGTGAACGCCGGCCAGATCGCCATCGTGCTGCGGGAGGGTCAGCAACTGCCGCGCTACCTCCAGGAGCTTGCCGCGGCGCAGCTTCCTGCGGACGTGGTTGACAGGGGGAATCCGATCTCCTTGCGTAACGCCCACGTGCACGTGCTCCTTGCGCACTCTTCCAAGGGCCTCGAGTTTCCGATCGTCATCGCCCCGGAGATCTCCGACGTGTATTTTCCCCTGGCGAAAGTGATCTCGGGTGCGAAGGATGAGGGCGAGATGCAGGAATCCGTGGAAAAGGAGCGGCGCCTCCTCTACGTCTCTTTGTCGCGTGCATGTTCGCAGTTGTACGTACTCGCGGATGATTCGTCGCCGAGCCGCTTCTTGACTGAACTGCGAGAGGACGATTGGGTGACTCTGTGTGGATGAACGGACGGGTCGATGTACGTAGTGAGGCGCTCGTGGAGGCGCAAAGGGGTTCTGATCGGCGAGGCGTCTGTATCGGATGCTGGAGCGAGATGCCTTGGCATGGGTGGGAGACCGACATTACCGGCTACATGAACAGTGATGCCTGCGATTGCTGAAGAAGAACACAAAGCACTCCTTCGTGCGCGTTATCGACCGGAGTGCGACAGGAATGCACTGACTCAGGAAGAGTTCTGTACCCTGCAGAAATACGGTGCCTGGCTAGAAGCGCTCGCGTACGGATCGATTTCGCCGATTACCGAAGCGCAGAGTGCGTTCCTCGCCGTTCACCAGGGCGCGAAGGCCGCAGAGACCGGTTTCGAGAAGCTTTGGCACAAGTACCAGGCGCAGAGAATCTTCGAAATGGCCAGGAGAATCGAATCTGCGCTCTCCCACGGCACCGATTACTCCTACGAGCAGGCGTGCGCTCTTTATCGTCGGGCGGGTGAGCTCGGAAACCGTGCGGCATTGGCCTGGCTCCTAGAGGAAGGGTGCATCAAAGACGTGGCAGAACTGCGATGCGGCCTCCGGCCACTTGCGTTTCCAGACGTTCGCCCGTTCGAGGCCAATAGAGTGCTCGGCGGTCGCGGGCAATGGGTGGCGCGACCCGAGGGCGTCGACGAAGATTGGGGCGCATCTAAGGACGATCTTGACAGCGCCTATTGGGAGGGGTACTTGGGAGGACCTGACGACTCCTCACTCAAAGAATGATCACGCTCGAGTTTCGGCCGAGACGCGGGTGAAGTGATGTGGATACATCTGAAACCCGCCGAATGAGATAGAACGAGTGGGTCAGCCGAGCGGTTTGACGCGCTCCGGCCAGCGTCGATACACGCGCTCGGCAACTCGCGCATCCGCGTGCCTGAGGACGTCGCGCCTGTTCCATACTCACGCAATGGCTCTCGCCCCGACCCTTCAAAACGTCCTGCCGGCTGATCGCGCGTCCCGCAAAAACTGAAACCGCTCCGGCATATCCACTGTCTCGACTAAGCTCTCAGCCTTTCCTGACGCGAAGGGAGGGCACGAGTCAGATGGAAGAGGCGGACGATGAAGCTGCGCGTCTACGCGCGCACAGGGTTGGCGCCGTCGGCGGCATCGCCGGCGCCCCTGTCCCTCGCGAGACGCTGTACGAGGAGGTGTG
>CAZEPH010000462.1:0-2484 GCA_964514075.1 uncultured bacterium
CCAGCGTTGCTTGCCGGTCTTTTTGTCCAGCGCGACGATGAAGTCGTCGCCTTCGTGATCCCAGTTCACGACGAGCGTGTCGCCGTGCAGCGCCGGCGAAGCGCCTTCGCCGAACTCGTTGCGGGTGCGCATGTCGCCGAGGTCGAGCTCCCAGGCGAGTTCGCCGTTCAGGTTCAGTGCATAGAGCCCGTGCGAGCCGAAGTAGGCGAAGATGTGTTCGCCGTCGACAACCGGTGATGCGGACGCGTTCGACGCATCTTGGTGCAGACGCTCGTGCGGCGCGGTCTCGCGCACGGTTTTTTCCCAAACGACCTTGCCGGTGGCGCGATCGAGCGCCATCACCACCATCCGCATGCGTGCGTTGGGTTTGTTCAATCCGCCGCGCTCGCCGCCGCGGCCCGGGCGTTCGCCGCGCTCGCCTCGGGGAGCACTGCCGGGATCTTGCGGCCGCCGGCGCTCCGGCGCGGGGGCGTCCTGAATCAGGGCATCGGTGCCCGGCGCGTCCGGTGGCTGGAAGGCACCCGCCGGCGGAGTGGCATCAACCGGGACGGCCGTCAGAAGATAGACGCGGTCTTTCCAGATCACCGGCGCCGAGTGGCCGGAGCCCGGAATGGCCGTCTTCCAGCGGACGTTCTCGGTCTCGCTCCAGCGCAGCGGCGGATTCGCCTCGGGCGCGACGCCGGTCTGCAGCGGACCGCGCCAATTCGCCCAGTAGCGATGCGTCTCGGGCGTTTGCGCCACGGCCGGCGCGGCGAGCGCCGCGCCCAGGGCGGCGAGCGTGTCAATCATGGGCGGCGTCAACTACAACAAGTACGACGCCATCTCGTCCAACCCCGCCCGGGCGGTTCGCCCCCCGCGCGCCGCAAAGCGTCTGCCGAACTTTCTCACCGAACGTGAAGTGCAGGAGGTGTTTGGCCTCTTGGAATCCCACGAAGATGCGGCGGGCGTCGACGCGCGCGCCGTGGAACGCGCCCGCCGCGCCCGCGTCATTCTCGAGCTGCTCTACGGGAGTGGGTTGCGCTTGTCCGAGTTGATCGGACTCGACATTCGGGACGTGGACCGCGCGCAAGCTCTCGTGCGCGTGCTCGGGAAGGGGCGCAAGGAACGCATCGTTCCGCTGGGGCAGCATGCGCTCCACGCTCTGGCCTCCTACATCTCCGTGCGTCCGGATGCAGCGAGAGGGGAGGGACAACCGTTGCTCGTGGGACGGCAGGGTCGCCGGCTCTCGCCGCGCATGGCGCGTCTGATCGTGTCCCATGCCCTCACGACGATCGCCGCGCGCGCGCGCATGTCGCCGCACGCGCTGCGTCACAGCTTCGCGACGCACCTCCTGGATCGCGGAGCGGATATCCGGACCGTGCAGGAGTTGCTCGGGCACGCGTCCGTCGCGACCACGCAAATCTACACGCACGTCACGGTGGAGCGCCTGCGTCGCACGTACGACGCAGCGCACCCGCGCGCATGAATACGATCCACGCCACCACCATTCTGGGCGTACGCCGCGACGGCCGCGCCGCTCTCGGCGGCGACGGTCAAGTCACGGTCGGGCAGACGATTTGGAAGCACACGGCGCGCAAGGTGCGCCGCCTGCACCACGACGCGGTGCTCGCGGGGTTCGCCGGCGCGGTCGCCGATGCGTTTACGCTGTTCGAACGCTTCGAGGCGCGCCTCGAGCAATACAAGGGCAACGTGCCACGCGCGTCCGTGGAACTGGCGAAGGAGTGGCGGTCGGACCGCCTGCTGCGCCGCCTCGAAGCGCAGCTCGCCGTGGTGGATCGTGAACATGCGCTGATCGTCTCCGGCGCGGGCGAGTTGGTGGAGATGGAAGACGGCGTCGTCGCCATCGGCTCGGGTGGAGCCTACGCCCTGGCTGCGGCGCGCGCGTTGCTCGCGCACACCACGCTCTCGCCCGCGGAGATCGTACGCGAAGCGCTCGGCATCACCGCGCAGATCTGCGTGTACACGAACGACACGTTCACCATCGAAGAACTGTAGGACGCCGCACATGACATCGACCGCCGAGACATCGCTCCCTGTGCCGCTGCGCGCGGACAACTTGACGCCCCGCGAGATCGTCGCCGAGTTGGACGCGTACGTGATCGGGCAAACCGCCGCGAAGAAAAGCGTCGCGGTCGCACTGCGCAATCGGTGGCGGCGCAAGCGCGTCGCGGACGACATGCGCGACGAGATCATGCCGAACAACATCCTGATGATCGGTCCGACCGGTGTGGGAAAGACGGAGATCGCGCGGCGGCTCGCGCGGCTCGCGGGCGCGCCGTTCGTGAAGGTCGAAGCGTCGAAGTTCACCGAGGTCGGCTACGTCGGACGCGACGTGGAGTCGATGATCCGCGATCTCGTGGAGGTGTCGCTCGTGTTGGTGAAGAGCGAGCGCGCCACAGGCGTCGCCGCCCGCGCACGCGCGCGCGCGGAGGAGCGCCTCCTCGATGCGTTGCTGCCGCGTCCGATCGGGTCGACGGAGAATAC
>CAZEPH010000463.1:0-2472 GCA_964514075.1 uncultured bacterium
CGCGTCTCGCTCGGAACGACGAGCGACGGCAAGCCCGGCGCAACGTACGGGGACATTGCCGTGCGCGTGCGTGTCGGTGACGAAGGCGTGCGCGCGGCGACCGAGAAGGCGGAACAACTCCTCGAGAGCGCCAAGAAGTCGGGACTGCAGCAGGCCGCAACGGAAATGAAGATCCCCGCGGGTGAGACGGGCTACTTCGCGAAGGACACGGCGATCCCGGGACTCGAGACGCTCGCGCTCACGGACTTCGCGTTCCACGGCAAGGTGGGATCCCTGAGCCCGATCTTCGACCGGCCCGCCGCCGCATTCGTGGTGAAGCTGGTGGATCGTCGTCCCGCGGGAAAGAAACCGCTGGCGGAAGTGCGCGAGGAGGTGAAGCGCGCGCTCATGCGCCAGCGTGCGCTCGACGCGTCGAAGGTGCGCGTGGACGCGGCGGCGCGCGCAATCGCGGGCGGGGCATCGCTCGAGGCGGCAGCCGCCGCGAACGGTCTCACGATGGGCCCGCCAACGACGCTGCAGCGCTTCAAGGAAGTGCCGGGACTCGGCCTCGCCCCGCGCGTCACCGGAACGGCGTTCGGCCTGCCGATCGGCAAGACGTCGGGCGTGATCGAAACAGATAACGGCTACGCGATCGTGCGCGTGAACGCACGCACGATGGCGGACATGACGCAGTACACGGCGCAGCGCGCGCAACTGCGCCAGCAGGTGACGCAGGAGAAGCAGCAGGCGGCGTTCGGCCGGTGGTTCCAGGACGTGATCAAGGCTGCGGACATTCGGGACAACCGCGCGCGCGTCGGATCGTAGCGGTTCGCTAGCGGCGCCGGCCCGGCGCGCCGACGATCACCGTGACATCGGCGACCGGGTCGGTCTGTCTTTGCAGCACCACGAGGTCCGTGCCGAGGCACTCCCCGACGGCACGCGCGCCGGTTCGCGCGCTCTCGTTCCGCGCGAGCACGATCAACCCTCGATAGTCGACGTGATCCGCCGACCCGGTGCGCAGCACGTTGAACCCCGCCTCACGTAACTGCGCGGCGATCTCGCTGGCCGATCCTTCGCGACCCTCGCCGTTGAGGACCTCCACCCGGAGATCGAGCGACGCGGGCAGCGCGTCGCGACGGGCCGCGCGCTCGGCCCGCCGATCGAGGACGCCCAGGGCGATCGATCCGGCCGCGAACATCGTAGCGATGGAGGCCAGGACCAACGCCGCCGACACGGCCGCGCGTGCCACCACCGAGTCCTCGCGCGGCGCGCTCCGCTGACGCGGCGGCATGCGGACCTACGAACGACGACGCGATCGTGTGCGCGCACGCGGAGCACCGTCCGCCAGCGCCTCGCGCAACCGCGCATACGTCGTGTCGAGCGATTCCGGCAGAACCTTGGTGCCGCCGATCACCGGCATGAAGTTCGTGTCCCCGTTCCAGCGCGGCACGATGTGCAGATGCAAGTGCCCCACGACGCCCGCGCCGCTCGTGCGTCCGACGTTCACGCCCATGTTGAGTCCGTGCGGGCGATACGCGGTGCGCAGCGCCTTCTCCGCGCGCGCGGTGACGCGCATGAACTCCAGTGCTTCGTCATCCTTCATGGCCACCGTGCTGCCGATGTGCCGCCGCGGGACGATCATGAGGTGGCCGCAGTTGTAGGGAAACGCGTTGAGCATGAGAAACGTGTGAGAGCCGTGTTCGAGAATGAGCGACGACTTCGTCGCGGTCTTCTCGCGCAGCACGCAGAACAAACAGCCCTTCACCTGTCCCTTGAGTCCGGCGATGTACGCCATGCGCCACGCGGCCCACATTCGTTGCACGTCGGTCCTCCTTACTCGAGCGTCCACGTGCGGCCGTTCGGCCAGCGCTCGCGATACACGCGATCCGCTTCCGCGAGTTGCTCCACGGTGTTGATCCCGTGCACCTCGGACGGGTCGTCCGTTTTCACCGCCGCGACAGAGCGACCGGCTCGTCGCAGGATCGCGATGGTGTCGGTGAGATAGTACTCGCGCTGTGCGTTGTCGTCGGTCAGGTGCGTGAGCGATTCCGCGAGCGCGTCGGCCTCGAACGCATAGATGCCGGAGTTGATCTCGTGGATCGCTTTCACCGTCGGGGACGCGTCCTTCTCCTCGACGATCGCCTCGAGCAATCCGTCCGCGTCGCGCACGATGCGGCCGTATCCGTGCGGATCGGCGAAGTCGGCGGTGAGGACCGTCGCGGCGCAGCCGCTCTCCTCGTGTCCGTTCGCCAGCGCGTGGATCGTTCGCGGGCGCAGGAGCGGCGTGTCCCCCGTGAGGACGACGTACGTCTCCGCCCACGTGCCGCGCAAGAACGGGAGGGCTTGCTGCACCGCGTGCCCGGTACCGCGGCGTTCGCGCTGCTCCACGCATGTCACCTGGATGAACGGACGCACTGCGGCCTTCACCTGGGCGCCTTGATGCCCGACCACCACCACGATGATGTCGATCCCCGTGGCCAGCACGCTGCGTAC
>CAZEPH010000464.1:0-2470 GCA_964514075.1 uncultured bacterium
CCGCGGACGAAGTGTTCGACGTCACGGGACGCAGCCCTTTGCTCGACATTGCAATCGAGCTCGAGCGCATCGCGCTGCAGGACGACTACTTCGTCTCGCGCAAGCTCTACCCGAACGTGGACTTCTACTCGGGCATCATTTACGAGGCGATGGGCATTCCGGTGGAGATGTTCCCCGTGTTGTTTGCCATTGCCCGTACGGCCGGATGGGTGGCGCAGTGGCAGGAGATGTTGATGGACGACGAGCAGAAGATCGCGCGACCGCGGCAGCTCTACGTGGGCTCGGACGTGCGGGACTACGTGGCGCTGAACCAGCGGACGAACGGCGGCGTGGCCATTGCGGCACACGCGGGGTCGCCGACGGCGCGGTCGGCGGCGGCGTCCGCGGGGTAGTGCGGCTTCACACGCAATGCAGCCCGCCTGCGCACGCAGGCGGGCTGATTCGTTGGAGCGACACACGCGAACGGTGCAATCGCGAGCGCGGCGCGACCCGGCTACTCCGGCAGCGGCGGTCGATTCCCGTTCGCAAGCACGTAGTCCGGCACGAAGCCCACGTGCGTCACGCGGTAGTAGCGCTCGGACACGGGCGGCACGTCCTCGTACTGCCACCGCTTCTCGCCGACCAGGATCGGAAGCATGCCGTCTTCGATCGCAGGGTTGATGTCCGAGCGAATGCCATCGCCGACGACCCACGTCGTGGCCGGTTCGAGCGAGTGCGCGGCCACGACCTGGCGCAACTCGTCGCGTCCCTTGCGCGGCACGATGTGTACGGCGTCGAAGTACGTGCGCAGGTCGTTGCTGTCGATGCGGAACTGCTGCACCTCGGCATCGCCTTTGGTGAGCAGGTACATCGTACAGCCCGCAGCCTGGAGCGCACGGAGCGTCTCGTGCGTGTATTCGAACGGCGCAGGCGGCGTGCTGTAGACGTTGTCGCCGACGGCGCGCACGGCGGCGGCCACGTCCTGCTGCGGCTCACGCTTGGCGCGCGCGCACAGGCGCGCGTACGTTTCCACCATCGACACGGGGAACCGGGTACGGCCGAAGCCTTCCGTTTCGACGCGGCGCAAGTCGATCTCCCACAGGAGTGCGACCGCGTTCTCCGGATCGAACCCTTCGCGTTGCATGAGGGACGCGAACGTGTCACGCGCCGCCTCGAACGTCACGGACGTGCGGATCAATGTGTCGTCGAGGTCGAAGACGATCTTCGGTGCAAAGCTCATTCGGTTGTCGGCCGCGCGAAACGGCGCGGCTCTCTCCTTGTTCGTGTGAGTTCTCTGACAGATGCTGCGCAGGGATTATCGGCCACCGGCGGGCCGGGCTGAAACGTCGTGTGCGAGGCGATCGGCCACGCCGTCCAGAAGGCGCAAGAACGACGCGCGCGCGACGGCCGCGGTCTCCATCACCTCGCTGTGCGAGAGCGGTGTCGCGGAGAGACCCGCCGCTTTGTTCGTTAGGCACGAGAGACCGGCGACCTCCGCGCCGAGCGCCGCGGCCACCGCGCTCTCCGCCACCGTGCTCATGCCGACCGCATCCGCACCGAACGCCGCGGCCACGCGCACTTCCGCGGGCGTTTCGTACGTGGGCCCGCGCAGAGCGTGATACACGCCGCGGCGCAGCGTGAGTCGCTGCTCCATGGCCACGTCCGCAATCAGGTCGATGAGACGCGCGCTATAGATACCCACAATGCTCCGCACGCGTGGATCCTGCGCGGTCCACCCACTACGCAGAGGCGCGACGTCGGTACGATTGAGATGGTCCGTGATCACCATAAGTTCCCCCGGCGCGAAGTGCGGATTCACCGCGCCCGCGGCGTTGGTGATCACGACGATGCGCGCCCCGAGTGCGATGAGCGCTTCGAGGGCGAGCGTGACGTCGCCCGGCGCGTGGCCCTCGTAGAGATGCACGCGTCCCGAAAGTACGGCGACGGGCAGCCCGCCCTTGCGCCCGAAGACGGCCAGCCCCGCGTGGCCCTGCACGCTCGGCGCGGGAACGCCGGGAACGCTCGCGAGCGGAACCTGCACGGCATCGCGGAGCGTGTCAGCCCACGCGCCGAGCCCGGAGCCGAGCACGAACGCGGCGTGCGGGGGAACGGGACACGCGGCGCGCAAGACATCGCACGCGCGCTGGACGTGCGCCTCGCGTTCGCGTGTGCGCGCGATCACTCCGCCTCCGCGCGATACGGCACGCCGACCGCCGCGGGCGGCCGCGCGCGTCCGATCACGCCGGCCAGCACGACGATGGTCGCGACGTACGGAAGCATTTGCAAGAACTGCGCAGGCACGCGGCCGCCTTGCAGGGCGATCTGCGCGGTCTCCGCCGCGGCGAACAGCAGGCACGCCGCGGTCGCACCGAGCGGCGTCCATTTGCCGACGATCATCGCCGCCAACGCGATGAACCCGCGGCCGCCCGACATGCCGTCAGTGAACGAGTGTTGGTCGAGCCCGAGCCATGCACCGCCCAGCCCTGCGAGC
>CAZEPH010000465.1:0-2468 GCA_964514075.1 uncultured bacterium
GAACGTGTGGGTGCAGGAAGCGTACGCATTCGCGCGCGTCCGCGGCATGCGTTGGAAGATGGGGAAGATGTACCGGCACCTGGGCGCGGCTCCGAGCGGGGCCTTCGTCGGTCCGCTCACCGACGATGACGGCCTCGCGAACGATCCCGACGACGGCGTGTCGATCGAGCACGTCGCGACGCTCAACGAGCGGACGACGATGACGCGCGAGCTGCAATATTTCGTGCACGGCGACGGCATCAACAACTCGCTGCGCGACACGCTGGGCGCGCTGGGCGCGCGCGACGTGGAAGGGGAGTCGGCCGCCCGCGAGCGCAATACGTGGGTCGGGCGCATCGCGCTCGACGCGCATCGCGGCGGATGGTACGTGCGCCCCGGCGTCAGCATGTCGTCAAGTCACGTCGAGCGTGACGGCGCAACGGGCAACAGCGTCACGTGCGCTGCGGCGGAGTTCACGATGAGCCGCGAGCCGGGCGCTCTTGGCACGCGCATCTACGGCGACGTGATCGCACGCAACGGACGCACGGCGTCGGAGTTTCCCGTCGCGGGCGGCGCGGCGAACGCGTTCTACTGGCACGCAGGCGTGGTGAAGGTGGGGATGCTCGGCGCGCTGCGCTACAACGTGAGCGGCGTCACGTACAAGAAGACGGGCGTGCGCGAGATCGTCCATCAACCGGGGCTCTCACTCGGCCTGGGGCGCACGTCCGCGCTGTACGCGGAGTACGTCGTGCGGTTGCGTCACGTCGACGGAAGTGGAACCACCACGCTCGACAAGAGCGTCAACGTGGCGGTCAAGGCGACGCTGTGAGCGACGCGTGGCCGCGCGCCGAGACCACGCTCACCCTGCGTGATCCGCTGCGCTGCGTCGCCGTGTTCGGCGGCATCTACAACAACTACCTCGCGCTGAGCGCGGCCATCGCCAGCGCGCGCGCGCGCGGCGCGGAAGGCCTGCTGTGCCTCGGGGACATCGGCGGCTTCGGTCCGCATCCGGATCGCGCCATCGCGATCCTGCGCGACGAAGGCGTGATCGTCCAACGCGGCAACTACGATCACGCGCTCGCGAACGGTCTCACCGACTGCGGCTGCGGCTACACGGATCCGCGCGACAATCACTTCGCGCAAGTGAGCTACGACTACACGTTCGCTCGCACGTCACGCGCGAACAAGGAGTGGATGGCGACGCTGCCGTGGAACGTGCGCTTTTCGCTCGGCGACGCACGCGTGCTCACGTGTCACGGTTCGCCGCGCCGGATGAATGAGTTCCTGTGGGAGAGCACCACGCCCGACGGTTTCCTGCGCATGTTGCTCGATCGCACAGAAGCGGACGCGATGCTGTGCACGCATACCGGCATTCCGTGGACGCGCCGGCTCGCCGACGGACGCGTAGCTGCAAACGTCGGCGTGCTGGGTCGCCCCGCGAACGACGGCACGACCGCGGTGTCGTACGCGCTGCTCACCGCCGGCGGCGACGTGGAGCACGTTCCCGTGCACTACGACCACGCACGCCTCGCGCACGAGATGCGCCAGGAAGGTCTCCCCGAGGAGTTCGTCGAGACGATCCTCACCGGATGGTGGACGACATGCTTGGAGGTTCTTCCGGGGAAGGAGCGCGTGCGCGGCCGCGTCTAACGCGCGTGCCTCTCGAAGCGCTTATCCGGAACGAACCAGACCACCGAAACGAATGCATACAACGCGATCGCGATCCACGGTGAGACAAACGCCAGCGGAATCGCGAGCGCATACGAGCCGAGCGACACGTACGCTTTGACATCCGTCCCAAGCGCTCTCGCGAGCTTCGACTCGCGTCCCTCCTCCGCGATAATCGCCTTCTGCAGAAGAAACCACGCGAACCCGCACATGAGAAGCACGACGCCGTAGAGCGACGCGGGCAGCGCAGCGAAGTGCGTCTCCCCCAGCCACGCCGTGAGAAACGGGATCAGCGAAAGCCAGAACATCAAGTGCAGGTTCGCCCACAAAATCGAGCCGTTCACGCGCTCCACCAAGTGCAGCATGTGATGGTGGTTGTTCCAGTAGATCCCGACCATCACGAAGCTGAGAAGGTACAGCCCGACCGTCGGCAGCACGTGCCGCAACGCCGCCCACGTCGCGTCTTCCGGCGTCTTGAGCTCGAGCACCATGATGGTGATGAGAATGGCGACCACGCCGTCGCTGAAGGCTTCGAGTCTGTTCGTGCGCATGTCCCCTAGTAGTCCTTTCGTGCAAAGGCACGTGCGGTCGCCGCGAGCACCACGAGGGCAAACGCCGCGCTCGTCCATACGGCGAACCACGGCACGTCTCCGCGACCGCGCACGACCGGCGCGATTGCGTCGATCAACTCGCCCGGTTTGGGCAGCACGCGGTAGCCCCACTCGATCGTCGCGCGCATCCACGCCGCGCGGAACATCGGCGCCAGCATGTCGTGATGCTTGAGCGCGTCGGTCACGACGTACAGCACGAACGCGAGCAAT
>CAZEPH010000466.1:0-2467 GCA_964514075.1 uncultured bacterium
GGCATCGTCTTCATCGACGAGATCGACAAGGTCGCCTCTCGCAGCGAGAGTGGTTCGCGCGGACCGGACGTCTCGCGCGAAGGCGTGCAGCGCGATCTCCTCCCGGTCGTCGAAGGGTCGTCCATCAGCACGAAGCACGGTGTGGTGCAGACGGATCACATTCTCTTCATCGCGGCCGGCGCCTTTCACAGCGCGAAGCCGTCCGATCTCCTGCCGGAGCTCCTCGGGCGCTTTCCGATTCGCGTGGAGTTGGAATCGCTCACGCGCGAGGACTTCGTCCGTATTCTCTCGGAACCGCGCACCGCACTGCTCCGCCAGTACGAGGCGTTGCTCGCCACCGAAGGCGTGACGCTCACGTTCACAGACGACGCGGTGGACGAAATCGCGACGCTCGCCGCCGCTGTGAACGAGGCCCAGGAGAACATCGGCGCGCGGCGCTTGCGCACCGTGCTCAACGCGCTCTTGGAAGACGTGCTGTTCCGCATTCCGGACGAGCCGCTCGCGCACGTTGCGGTCACGCGCGAGATGGTGCGCGAGCGCGTCGCCCCCATCGTGCGCTCACCGGATTTGAGCCGGCACATCCTCTAGTCCGCACGGGCTCTCTCGCGTACACTGCGCGCTCGTCCACTACTGACGGCAGCACCGAGGAGGAATCGTGCCGCAGCATTTTCTCACCGTCGACCACTGGGACCGCGCGCAACTCGAACGCACGCTGGATCTCGCGCGTACGCTGAAGAGCGAAGCCCGCGCCCGCCGGTACCGCACGTCGCACGCGGGACAGACGCTCGGACTCATCTTCCACAAGCCGAGCCTGCGCACGCGCGTGTCGTTCGAGACCGCGATGTACCAACTGGGCGGCAGCGCGATCACGCTCACGGATCAGGAGATCGGCATCAACAGCCGCGAGCCGGTGCAAGACGTCGCGCGTGTGTTGAGCGGTTACGCGAGTGCGATCGTCATCCGCACCTTCGCGCACGCACTGCCGGAGAATCTAGCGAAGTGGGCGAGCGTGCCGGTGATCAACGCACTCACGGATCTCTCCCACCCGTGCCAGATCCTGGGCGACTTGCTCACGGCGTACGAGCGGGGGATGTCGCTCGACGGTCTCCGCGTCGCGTTCATCGGCGACGGAAACAACGTGGCGAACTCCTGGATCGAGGCGGCCGCGCGCTTCCCGCTGGACCTGCGCATCGCGTGCCCCGAGGGATACGATCCCGACGCGGCGACGCTCGCGCGCGCTCGCGCCGCGGGGGCGCGCGTCACGATCGTGCGCGCCCCGCATGAGGCCGCGGACGGCGCGCACGTCCTCTACACCGACGTGTGGGCGAGCATGGGGCAGGAGAAAGAACGCGAGGCGCGCGCGCGTGCGTTCGCCCGGTACCAGATCAACGCGTCACTTCTGTCCGCGGCGCACACGGACGCCATCGTCATGCACTGCCTTCCGGCGCATCGAGGGGAGGAGATCACGGACGACGTGATCGAGGGACGGCAGTCCGTCGTGTTCGAGGAGGCAGAGAACCGTCTGCACATCCAGCGCGCAATCCTGGCCACGGTGATGCCGCCGTCTGCGTGAGACAGCGCCTCGTCGTGTGCGTCGTCGCCGTCACGTGCGCCGGTTGTGCGACGCAACTGCCGCCGCCCGGCGGCCCGGTGGATGCGGCGCCGCCCGCTCTCCTCGCCACGTTCCCCGCGGACGGAGCGCGCGCGGTCGGCGCGGTGGACAGCCTCACGCTTACGTTCGATGAAAACGTGGATCGCGGATCGCTCACCACAGGTGCGTTTCTCTCGCCCCGCACCCGCATCGACCGCTGGACGTGGCAGGGGCGCACGGCGATCGCACACCTGGACGCACCTCTCGATACGACGCGCACGTATGCGCTCGTTCTCTCCGGTGCGCTGGCAGATCGGAAGGGCAATCGCGTCGGGCAAACACGCAGTATCCGTTTCTCCGCCGGTGCGAGCGCCGACACGTCCATCATCGCAGGCAGCGTGACGGGACGCCGCACGCGCGGCACGCATGCGTGGATCCTCGCCGACACGAGCACCGTTAGGCCACGCGCGGGCGACGCAATTGCGGACTGCGCGCAGTACGTCACGTTCGCCGACGCAAGCGCGTCGTTCCGTCTCACGGGACTCCCGCGCGGGAGCTACCACCTCGCTGCGATCGTCGACCGCAACGCGAACCGCGCGTGGGATCCGGAGCGCGACGTCATCTCGATGACGTGCGACGCCGTGAGCACGCAGGACAGTCTTCCCGTGCGACTCAGCGTCGGCGACACGGACGAACGTCCCACCGTGAGCGGGACGGTCGTTGACTCCGCGTCCGCTGCGGCGGCGAGCGATTCGGTCGCACAGGATCGGGAGCGCCGCGTGTTCTTCGCGCGCGCCCGCGTCGCCGTCAGCGGCGACACGACCTTCGTCGCACCGGCCGACAGCACGGGTGCGTTCGCGGTGGATTCCCTGCGCG
>CAZEPH010000467.1:0-2456 GCA_964514075.1 uncultured bacterium
TTGCTCACGGACACGGGGATGCGCGTGGGGGAGGACTTCTTCGTCGCGTTCTCTCCGGAGCGCGTGGATCCGGGCAACGCGCAGTATCAGACGCGCAACATCCCGAAGGTCGTCGGCGGCGTCACCCCGCACTGCACGCGGATCGCGTCGCGCTTATACAAGGAAACGCTCGACCGCGTGGTCCCCGTCTCGTCGACACGGGTCGCCGAGATGGTGAAGCTGGTCGAGAACACGTTCCGCAGCGTGAACATCGGGTTGGTGAACGAGATCGCACTCATGTGCGATCACATGAACATGAACGTGTGGGAAGTGATCGACGCCGCGTCCACGAAGCCGTTCGGGTTCATGCCGTTCTACCCCGGGCCGGGACTCGGCGGCCACTGCATCCCGATCGACCCGTACTATCTGTCGTGGAAGGCGAAGATGACCGGATTCGAGGCGCGGTTCATCGAACTGGCCGGGCAGGTCAACGCGAGCATGCCGTATCACGTGGCGTCCAAGATCACGCGTGCGCTGAACACGCACAAGAAAAGCGTCAATGGATCGCGTCTGCTCTTCCTCGGTGTGACCTACAAGGCGGACATCGACGACGTGCGCGAATCGCCCGCACTCGACATCATGCACATGATGCGCGAGGAGGGCGCCACGGTGGACTATCACGATCCCTTAGTGCCGGCGCTCAACTCCGAGCGGATCGACAAGACATCGAAGCCGCTCACGCAGGCCACGCTGCGTCGGGCGGATTGCGTGGTCATCACCCCCGCGCACAGCGGCACGCGGTGGCCGCTGGTGGCGCGCGCATCGCGTCTCGTCGTGGATACGCGCAACGCGCTCGCGGGGTACACCGCCGCGCACATCCACCGGCTGTGAGACGGGCGGTGGGCGCGATGCTCGTAACCGCGGTGTGCGGGAGCGGATGCGCGTACACCGCGAGCACGCTTCTGCCGTCGTATATCAAGACGGTGCGCATCCCCGTTGCGAAGAACAGCACCGAGCGATTCGGGCTGGAGCAGCAACTCACCGACGCGCTTTTCGCGGCCTACGCGCGCGACAACAGCGTGCGCGTCGTGTCCGGAGCGGCAGATGCGGAGTTGAGCATCTCGATTGCGCGGTACCGCAACGAGGTGTTCAGCTATACCGCCGCCGAGCAGGCGGAGGAGTACCAGGTCACGCTCGTCATCACGGGCACGTTCACCGACTTGGTGAAGAACAAGGAACTCTGGAAGAGCGACGCGGTGACGGCGACGCAACGCTACCGGTTGACGGTGCTCGGCACCACGGATCCCACCGCGCAGGCCACGGCGGATTCGGCCGTCGTGCGAAAGGTCGCGGACGACATCGTCGCGCGCACGATTCAAGGATGGTAGCGCCGAGCCGCCCGCGCGTTGCATCGCCCGACGAGGCTATCGCAGTCGCGCACGATCCGCCGGGGACGATCATCGTCGCGGGGGACGACGCGGCGGCGCGAGATCGGGTCACGCACGCCCTGCGCGAGGCGATTGGCACGGCCGGATTCCGCCTCTTGTCGGGTGAGGATTTTCCGAGTAGCGCCGGCGGCGCCGCCGCTGTTGCCGCGGAACTGGGTGCGATGAACCTGCTCGCTGCGGAGCGCCGGCTGATCCACGTTCGGCGCGCGGACGCCCTCGTCGGCGGGAAGACGGCGAGCGACGTCGCGATTCCGCATGGACGGAGTGACGCGATCCTCCTGTGGGAGACGGAGGACAACGTGCATGCGAGTTCGGGAGCGCTCGCGCCGAGCGTCTCCGCCTTGTGCGTCGATCCCGCGAGCACGTTGATCGTCGACTGCTCCGTCCCGATCGGCCGTGCCTTCGCGGAGCACGTGCGCGCACGTGCGGCGGAGTGGGGCTGCCGTCTCGCTGACGATGCGGTACGCGCACTAGAAGCGCTGGCGCGCACCGATCCCTCGGCCGTCGACCGCGTGGTGACAGCGGTGGCCGCGTCCGTCGGAGAGGGCGAGGCGCATGCGAGCGACGTGGACGACGTGCGCGTCGCCACGCGCGACGTCTCTCCGGAGTTCTTGCGCGCGCTGAGCGCGGCGGTGAGCGCGTCCGAGGCCGCCGAGTCCCTGCAGATGTGGGCGCGGGCAGGGACCGATCGAGGCGATCCCGCGCCTGCGCTCGGGTACATCGCCGGTGGTCTGTTGTCCGGATTGGAGAAGGGGTACGGCGCGCGGCGCACGGCGCGGCGGACGGCGGATCTGATCGATGCGCTTCGCTGGACGGACTCCGCGCTGAAGTCTGGGGTGCGAGACCGGGATGCGCCGTACGCGTACCTCGTCGCGCATCTCTCCGGCGTCGACCAGCATCGAAGCCTACCGGTGCGCCGTGCGCGTCGTTGACATCGCGTGACGGCGATTCTAGTCTCGCGTCTGAGTGTGTGGCTGCCGACAATACGGGTTGCTGTCTGCGCAGCCGTATCGTGTGAAAGGGAGGGTG
>CAZEPH010000468.1:0-2447 GCA_964514075.1 uncultured bacterium
ACAGCTTCGTCGGCGGTTCGATCATCCGCAGGATGTCGCGGTTGACCTGCTTGTGCGTCATGCCCGGCGTCGGCGCCGGGGCGACGCTATGCGTGGTGGACACTTTCTGCCTCCTCCGGTGCTGTCTCGGACGGGCGGCGACCACGCGCCACCTTCTTCAAGTACGTGATAGCTGGCCGCGTGTTGAGTTCCTCGAACATGCGGTAGCCGCGTTGCAGGCGCGCGAGCTGCGACACGCGGCTCTCAGGATCGTTCAAGTCGCCGAAGGCGATCGCGTCGGTCGGACACGACTGCTGGCACGCGGTCACCACGTCGCCGTCGCGCACCATGCGGCCTTCGTCCTGCGCGTGGTCCTTCGCTTCGCGAATGCGGTGCACGCAGAACGTGCACTTCTCCATGACGCCCTTCGTGCGTACCGAAACGTCCGGGTTGAGCTGCAGGTTGAGCGGCTCGGGGAAGGGGTAGTCGAAGTAGTTGAACGAGCGCACGCGCCACGGGCAGTTGTTCGAGCAATACCGCGTGCCCACGCAGCGGTTGTACAGCTGGACGTTCAAACCTTCGGGGTTGTGATACGTCGCGAACACCGGGCACACCGGCTCGCACGGGGCATCGTCGCAGTGCTGGCAGAGGTTCGGGAGGAAGCGCGTTTCCAGCGATTCGCCGTCGCCCTCCCAGTACCGCTCGATGCGAATCCACGCGAGCTCGCGGTGCCTCGCCATGCGGTCCTTGCCGACGATGCCGATGTTGTTCTCGGCATAGCACGCGACGGAGCACGCGTTGCAGCCGATGCACGACGCGAGGTCGACCGCCATGCCCCAACGATGCACGCGCGGCGCGCCTGGAGCTTCCCATTGGTTCGGGGGGAGCTTCTTCAAACCCTCCACGTTCGGCGGCGTGAGCTTCGGCGAACCGATCTCCTCGGCTTGATGCGCCTGCCACGACCCCGGCGTCGGCGCCTGTGCGGGGATCGAAGCCGCCGTTCCGTTCTTGAGCAGCATCGCCAGCGGGATGATCTGCGCGACGTTGGCGTGTCCTTGCTCGTTGCTGCCGCTCGACACGACGAGTGTGTGGCGTCCCCCCGCCTTCGCCGCCGCGACCTTGGTCGAGAGCCACGCGCGGGCGCCGGACGCGGCGTCCATCGCGGACGGAAGAGCCGCGGCCACGTTCACGCCGCGGGGCTTGTCGTCGTCCCGCGTGTACTGGCCGAAGTTCGTGTGGCCCTGTCCCGTGGGAATCGCGAGGACGTCCTCGCGGATGCCGGGGTAGAGAAACGCGGCGACGGTGATCTTGCCCCTGCCCGTGTCGAGCGCGACGAGATCGCCTTCCTCGACGTCCAGTTTCTTGGCCGTGTTCGGGTGCATTTCGACCCACGAATCCCACACGACCTTCGTGACCGGATCGGGCTGCTCCTGCAGCCACGGACGGTTCGCGAAACGGCCGTCGTAGAGATTCGGGTGCGTGTAGGGGAGGAGAGCGTACGCGGCGCTCGCGTTCTCCATGACGGGCGCGCTCACGTTCACCGACGCCGCTCCAGCGGCGAGAGCGACCGCCCGCGGGGTGACGCCGGCGAACACGCCGCCGTTTTGCAGCGCGTTCGACCAGAACGTCTCGAAGCTCTGACCGCCGCCGTGCGCGGCGTGCACGCTCTTCCACCGCGCCTTCACGTACTCTTCGTACGACGCGACGGCGGCGACGCCTGCGCCGGCGGCCTTCGCTGCGTCGAGGAGCACGTCCCCCGTGGACTTGGCGTCGAAACGCGGCTTGCCCATGGAATCGCCCGGCCCGGTGATGGGCACGGGGCGCATCACCGGTTGAATCAGGTTGTACACGCCGTCCTGCGGCTCGGCGTCGCCCCAACTTTCGAGCGCGTGCATCGTGGGGAGAACGAGTGAAGCCTGCGCGGCGGTGTCCGTCATGTACGGCGTGAGCACCGCGCTGAACGGCACTTTGCGCATCGCTTCCATGAAGCCGCTCGCACTCGGGAGCGAGTACGCGGGATCCGTGTCCACGACCACGAGCGCCTGCACCTCGCCGGAGTTCATCGCGGCCACGAGGTCCGTCACGTCCTTGTAGGTGCCGAGCGACGAGACGCTGTGCATCGGCCCGAACTTCACGGTGCGGCCCACCGCGCCCGCAGCATAGTTGAGGAGGTTCACCGCGGCGGCGGTTTGCGTGGCTTGTGTGGTTGCGATGGTCGTGCCGCCGGCGAGCGCGAGCGACGGACCGCCCTGCGCGAACTCGCGCGCGAGGCGTTGAATGCGGTCCACCGCCACGCCGGTCTGCTTCGCGGCGCCCTGCACGTCGTAGTGCGACGCGGCCGCGCGCAGCGCCGCGTTGCCGCTCGCGGCGCCGAGTCCTTCGTCCACCATCACGCGGACCATCGCGAGCGCGAGGATGCCCTCCGTTCCCGGTGCGATCGACACCCACTCATCCGCGTTCATGCCGGT
>CAZEPH010000469.1:0-2446 GCA_964514075.1 uncultured bacterium
CCGACGGGGTCGATTCAGGCGGCTTCGCTGACGCGAGCGGATTCGCGGCGGGTGGTGAGCACGTGGCGTATATCAACACGGGTGCGTCGGACCGCTTGGCGCCGGGCATGTACCTCGCGCGTCTCGTAGTGGGCGCGGAGGCGCAGGTCGTGCGCTTTGTCGTGACGAACTAGCGCGGTCCTGCAGTCCCGAAGCGGCCTCGCGCGCGTGCGCGGGGCCGCTTCGCGTTTCTATGCGCCAAGAGCGTCCGCCAACTCTGCTAGCGAGTGCACTTCGATGGTCGCGCGGCCGCCGTCGGGCGCGGCTTCGTGCTTGCGATTGACCCAGGCGGTCGGCAGACCGAGCGTGCGCGCGGGCGCAATGTCGTGGAAGTAGCTCTGGGCCGCGTGCAGCCACCGCGCATTCGCGCCGACTCGTGCGCGCGCGGTGTGCCAGTGTGCCAGCGCGGGCTTGTACGAGCGCACCTGCTCCGCGCTCACGATGAAGTCGATGTGGACGGGAAAGTTCTCCACCGTGCGCGCGATCAACGCATCATCGACGTTGGAGAGGATGCCGAGACGGTATCCCGCGTCCCGCAAGCGCACGAGTGCCGCGCCGGTGTCAGCGAACGGCGACCACGCCGGCAGGCTCTCCGAGAGAAAGTGCGCGCTTGCGGCGCGCGGCACCCACGAACACGCGTACGCCACACGCCGCGCAGTTGCGGCCAGCACGTTGGCATACGAGCGAAACGTCTCCGCTTCCACCTCGGGTTCGGCGACCGCGTACAGCGCGAGGACGCGCGCCCGATCGAGCGTGACGCCGTCCTGCGCCGCGGCATCACGAAATGCGGACCAGATGCCGGTCTCCCAATCGATCAACGTGCCGTAGCAATCGAACGTGATCACATCGTAGGGGCGGGTCATTCGTTCTCCACGGTGTGCGTCACGCCCTCGACCATGGGCGGATCCACGACGAGCACGTCGGCGAGCGATTTGCGTGTGAGGTCGGGTACGCGGCAATCCGCCGCCGCGTACCCCACGGGAATCACCGCGAACGCGCGCTCGTTGCGCGGGCGGCCGAGGATGCGCGCGAGAAATCCCATCGGACTTGGTGTGTGCACGAGCGTGGCCAGCCCCGCGACCGTGCACGCCGCGAGGAACATCCCCACGGAGATGCCCACGGACTGCGGGACGTAGTAGTGCTTGCCCTGCGAGCCGTCCGCGTGCAGCGCGTAGTCCTGCTGGAACACGATCACAATCCACGCGGCGCGCGTGAGGTGCTCCTTCACGCGATCGGTGCCGAGCGGTGCGAGATCGCGCTTCCACTCCTCGGACATGCGCCAGTCGTAGTTGGCCTGCTCTTCGCGTTCGGCGGCGGCGCGGATCACCGCTTTGGTCGCCGCGTCGCTCACCGCGACGTACGTCCACGGCTGCTTGTGCGCGCCACTCGGCGCGGTGCTCGCCGCGCGCACGCACTCGTCGATGAGCGCGCGGGGGACCGGCGCGTCTGCGAAGAACCGGACGGAGCGCCGTCCGTCGAGCGTGCGGTGGAAGGCGCGCGCGCGATCCAGCGCGTCGTCCGGTGCGATGTGCGCCGGTGCGTACGGAACGAACCGGGCGTCGCTCATCGGGCGTGCAACTCCTCGAGCGCGCCGAGCATCATGTCGCGCACGCGATCGCTGAGCGCGTCCACGTCCTCGTCGGTGAGGCCGACCGTCGGAACGGGATCCAGCACGCGCACGGGAATCTCGCCGTCGCCCATCTTGCCGCGCTTCCAGTCGATCACCGGCGTGACCGTCGCCGCGACGACGGGGATGATCGGCACCTGTGCGTCGATCGCCATGTGGAACGCGCCTTTCTTGAACGGGAGCATGCCAGACCCGGAGCGATTGCGCGTGCCTTCCGGCGCGATCCAAATAGATGCACCGTAACGGCGCAACACGTCCACCGCGCGCGAGAGGCCCGCGATGGCGCGGTCGCGCTGCCCGCGGTCGATGAGAATATTCCCCGCGCCGATGAACGCGATGTTGAAGAACGGATACCACGCGAGTTCTTTCTTCCCGATCACGAGCGTGCGCGACGGGCAGATGCTCCCGAACACCGCGACGTCGAACGCACTCTGGTGATTGAAGCACACGATCGCCGGACGCGTGCTCTCCAGCGTCTCGAGCCCGCTCGCGCGCACGCGGACGCGGCAGATGCGCAGCATGCCCGCCGCGTACGCGCGTGCGATGTCGCGATCCAAGTTGAGATCGCCCCAGCGCACGAGGCACACGACCACGGCAACCGCGGACACCGCGAGGAACCACACGAGGCACAGAAACAAGCGAACGTAGTGCATACCGCGCACCCTACCGTGTGCACAGGAGCCGCGCCAGTCCGTGGTATTCTCCGCGCCGTGGATCCCATCGACGTCAGCGGTGGAGTGGTGTATCGCCAGTTGCGCGCGGCGAGCCGCGCGGCCGTCG
>CAZEPH010000470.1:0-2439 GCA_964514075.1 uncultured bacterium
CGCTCCGCCGACCTGCGCGCGCCTGTGCATCACCGCATCGTGCAGAACGATCGACTCCCTCACGACCGCACCCTCTTCCACGCCCACGCCCGGCGAGAGGATGCTGTTGATCACCGTTCCCCAGACGCGCGTGCCGTGCGCGATCAGACTCGTGTGAATGCGCGCGCCGCGCCCCAGTTTCGCGGGCGGCCGCTCCTCGCTCGGGCTGTAGATCTGCCAGTCGGGGTTGCCGAGCGGCAGACGCGGGTGGCGGCTCAGAAGGTCCATGTTCGCGACGTAGTAGTCGCTCACGCCTCCGATGTCCTCCCACACGCCGTCGAACTCGTACGCGGCGATGCGTTCGTTGCCGAGGAGCATCGGGATCACGATGTCGTACACGAGATGTACGGGCTGCGGCGTTGCGCGGAGTCGCTCGAGGATCACGCGCATGTCGAATACGTACACGCCAAGGAAGTAGAACGCGAGGTCGCTCTGCGTCGGCTTTTCCACGAACCCGCGCACGAAGCCGTCGGCGTCCACATCGACCATGCCGACGCGGGCCGTATCGGTGCGCGTGTCGCGCCGGCCCACGACCAGCGTCAGCGGCGCTCCCGCGCGCCGGTGCCGCTCGATCAGCGAGCCGTAGTCCATGCAGTAGACTTCATCCGCGGAGACGATGAGCAGATAGCGCGCCCCGGACGTCTCCAACTCGGTGATGTTCTGGTAGAGCGCATCCGCGGTCCCGGCGTACCACGTGGAACCACGCGCGCGCACGTACGGCTGCAACACGCGGATGCCGCCGTCCCGGCGATCCAAGTCCCAAGGCCGACCGATGCCGACGTGGCGGTTGAGCGACACCGGCGCGTACTGCGTGAGGATCCCGACGCGCGGGATCTCCGAGTGGGAGAGATTCGACAGGACGAAATCGATGACGCGGTACTTCGCGCCGAAGGGCATGGCGCTCGTGGGGCGATGCTTGGTGAGCACGCCGAGTCGGTCACCGCGACCGCCCGCGAGCACCATCGCCGTCACTTCGCGCATCGAGAGTCCCCCTGCCGTGTCCGTCCGCCGGAATTCGCGGGCACTATAAGAGTCCCTGCGCGCGCGGACAAGGCTGCGCTCGAGTTAGAAATGCACTTGCGCGGAAATGCGATGCGTGGTGTCCAGGTCCGTGTGGCCGACGAACGCGTAGTCCACGCCGAAGCGCGTCCACCGCACCCCGGCGCCGCCGGCGAACTGGCCGTGTGCGTTGCCCACGCGGAGTGCGAGCGCGCGGTTGTACCAGTACTCTGCGCCGATCGAGAAGTCCGTGGCCGTCTTCCCCGCTTCGAGCTGAGCGCCTACCGGGCCCTCGTAGGTCGTGTTCGCGTCGGCCGCGATCGTGACGACGCCGTGCAGACGCGGCACCTCGCGCAACACCGCCACGCCCACGCGCGTGGACGGCGCGACGGTTTCGCGCTTGCCCGTATCCCACGACAGTTGCGTCGTCGTGATGTCCGCGACGCGCAGACCCACGGACAGCCACGCGTGCGGCGTCCACAAGACGCCGAGATCCGCGCCGATGCCAAAGTTCGAGTTGTCGATCAACTGCTGGCGGAGGAGCTTCGCGTTCACGCCGATGTTGAGCGTGTTCGAAAAGGGACGCGCGTACGTCAGGAGCAACGCGAGGTCGGTGTTGCTGCGGAACTGCACCGAGCCTTCGTCCACCAGAACGTACTCCCCGGGGCCGAGAATGCCGTCGCCTTCGCCGTCGTCGTGCGTGCCGGGCACGCCGTCGCGGCCCACGTCCTGCAGCACGCCGGATCCGTCCGTGTCGCTCAGAACGGGGATGTCGTCGATGCCGCTCCGCACGAGCGTGAGGCCGATCGCCGGTCCCGCAGCCGACCCGGGCTCCAACGGGTGCGCGTACGAGAGGTAGTCGTGATTCACGATCTGTCCGAATTGCTCGGCGTGCATCGCCTGCACCTCGCGGTTCTGCACGAACACGAGACCCGCAGGGTTCCAGTACGCAGCGCTCGGATCGTCCGCGACCGCGACATACGCCTCGCCCATGCCGAGCGCGCGGGCGCCCACGCCGATCTTCAGGAACTCCGCCGCGTACTTGGTCGCGTGCGCCGGCGCGGCGCAGGCGAGACACACGGCGAACGCCGCGAACGAGATGCGATGCACGGTGATGATCCTCACGGGGTGGGTCAGTGCGACGACCGGGCCGAACGGGAGTCGATGTAGTCGTCGAGGACGGACCGGTCAGCGTCGGAAATGTCCATGAAGAAACAGGCGACCGAGTAGAAGTTCCGTCCGGATGCATGCGGCTCCGGCTCGCAGCGCACCACGATGCCGGTGACGTTGATCGCATGCTCCGTCTCGCGCGCCGGCGTCGGCGGCAGAACGAGCGTCATCGCGAGAATGGTCTCCACATCGAATGCGTGATCCGCGCGAAAGTACAGTCCGCCCGCGCTG
>CAZEPH010000471.1:0-2435 GCA_964514075.1 uncultured bacterium
CGTCGCATACACTTGCGCGTACTCGAGCGCCCCTTGCGCCAGACCCACGGCCTGCGCGGCCACGCCGGGACGCGCGAGATCCAGCGTGCCCATCGCATGCTTGAAACCATATCCCGGTTGACCGCCTAGCAGATTGGTCTTGGGTATGCGCACGTTGTCGAACACGGTCTCGACCACCGGGACGCAGCGAATGCCCATCTTGTCTTCGATCTTGCCGACGGAGAATCCGGGCGTGCCCTTCTCGACCAGAAGCGCGGAGATGCGCTTCGACCGGGAGTTCGAGTCGGTCACGACGAACACGGTGTAGATGTCCGCCGGTCCGCCGTTCGTCGTCCACTTCTTCTCGCCATTGATGACGTAGTGATCGCCGTCCAGTACGGCCGGCGTGCGCAGCGATCCGGCGTCTGAGCCCGCAAATTTCTCCGACAAACAGAACGCGATGAGCTTCTCGCCCGCGGCGATTTTCGGGAGCCAGAACTTCTTCTGCTCCTCGGTGCCGCCGACCAAGATCGGAAACGATCCGAGCGCGTTCACGGCGAACATCACGCCCACGCCGCCGCACGCGCGCGAGAGTTCCTCCACCACGAGGCAGAGGTTCAGCACGCCGCCGCCGTCACCGCCGTACTCCTTCGGAATCCACACGCGGAACAATCCAGCCTCGGCGATGCGGTCCTTGAGTTCCCACGGGTACTCTTGCAGTTGGTCGTACTTAGCGGCCAAGGGGCGCACGTACTTCTCCGCCACCTCGCGTGCGCGTTCGCGCCAGGCCATGTTGTCCGCGGTCAACGTCCCCTGCATGGCGATTCTCCTTCGGTCGTTCGCGTGGAGTGCTGCGTGTGAAAGGTGCGCGCACTCTACCACATCCGCGCGCGCGAACGCTTGCGCGCGGAGAGCGACGTGAGTACCGTGCGGCGACCGCTCACTCGGAGGTTCTCAATGACGGGCCGCCTCGGTTGTTTGCTCCTCCTGTTGCTGCTTCCGCACACGGCGCAGGCCGACACGGCGGGATGGACGCGCGCACTCATGGACGCGCTCGGCGGCCAGAACGCATGGGACTCCCTCCGTGTGGTGCGCTGGACATTTGCGGCGGTGCGCAACGACACCGTGCTCAACGCGCGCACGCACTATTGGGACAAGGCGACCATGCGCGATCGGGTCGAGTACACGCGCCGCGACAGCACGCGCGTCGTGTCGCTCGTGGATCTCACCACGCGCACTGCGCGCACGTGGGCGAACGGCGCGCTGCTCGCGGGCGAGGACTCCACGAAAGCTGCCGAGCGCGCGTACGGCATGTGGGTGAACGACTCGTACTGGTGCTTCGCGCCGTTCAAGATGCGCGACGCCGGCGTGACGCTCACGGACGCAGGCGACACGTTGGAGGTGGGCGTGCGCTATCACCGCGTGCGTCTCACGTTCGATCACGTCGGCCTCACGCCGGGCGATACGTACTGGTTCTATCTCAACGCCACGTCCGGGATGATGGAGAAGTGGGCGTTCGTTCTGGAGGGCGAGCAACCGCCGCCGAACGTGTGGTGGTGGAACGACTGGAAGAAGGTCGGACCCATTTGGCTCGCGGCGACGCGACGGAATCCCGCGAGCCCCGTGCGATTGGAGATGCGCGACCTCGCGTACTTCGCGCACCCGCCGGACGCCGCGTTCACCTCGCCGACATGGGTCGCGCCGTGACGCTCGACACACCTCCCGGCGCGCGCAGCGTCGGGGCGCTCGTCTCCGCGTCCACGCGCATGCTGGGGCGACGCTGGTCCATCGTGTTGCTGCCCGCTCTCGCGTACTCGGTTTTCATGCTGCGCACGTTAGTGCTCGCGGCGGCGATCGGCGAAGGCGGTGGGCGCGCGACGCGCGACGTGCACGGTCCCGCGCTGCGCACCGTCCTTCCGTTTGCGTTCGGCCACGTGCAGGTTGCTCCGTCGGTCGGCATGTTCTTTCTCCTGCTCGTGATCGAAGGCGCGATTCTCTGGCGCGCGCGCGTCGAGGCGGACGAGATCGGCGAACCGCGCGGCACGTTTCTCAGCGATCCGCGCCTGCTGGTCTGGGTGTGGGCGGCGTGTACGGCGGCGTATCTCGCAGGCACGCTCTCCGGCCTCGTTCTCGGGCGCGAGCGCCCGGCGTGGCTCGCCGTCGGTCTGACGCTTCCCGCGGCGGCGCTCACGCAGGCTCTATTCACCGCGCAGATCGTGCGCTTCTGGGCGACGCCGAGCTACGACGACATGCCGAGCTGGTCGCTCGCCACGCGGGAGATGGTGCGCGCGCTGCCCGCCTTGGTGACATGGGAGTTCCTGCTCGCCACGCTGCTCGCGTTGGTGAGTCTCGTGCAAGCGCGCCTACACGGAGGCGAGAGCGCGCGGCTCGCACGTCTGGGTGTGCTCGCGGTTCTCGCGGTGCTGGGCTTCGACAAGCTGAAGATCGACGACCCG
>CAZEPH010000472.1:0-2413 GCA_964514075.1 uncultured bacterium
GGACATCATCGCGATTCTCGGAATGGACGAACTCTCCGAGGACGACAAGATCGTCGTGAACCGCGCACGCCGCATCCAGAAGTTCCTCTCGCAGCCGTTCTTCGTGGCGGAGGCCTTCACGGGCCGCGCCGGGAAGTACGTGAAGCTGGCCGACACGATCCGTTCGTTCAAGGAGATCGTCGAAGGCAAGCACGACGAACTGCCCGAGCAGGCGTTCTACATGTGCGGGTCGATCGACGAAGCGGTGGCCAACGCGGAGAAGATGGCCGCGGGCGTGGCGATCTAGCGCGTCATGGCCGCCACTTTTCGATTGGACATCGTCACCCCGACGGGATCAGTATTCAGCGGCGACGTCGTGTCGCTGATGGCGCCGGGCTCCGAAGGCTACCTCGGCGTGCTCGCGCATCACGCGGCGATCGTTACGCCGCTCACCGCCGGTGTGCTCACCGTGCGTGACACGAGCGGCGCGCAATCGGAACACCGCATCACGGGCGGGTTCTTGGAAGTGTCGAACAACCGCGCGACCGTCCTGGCAGACGGGGTCGCGTGAGGTATATGCTCTAGTCCAATGTAGCTCCCCAGAGGTTGCATGGCGCACACGGCGCGGTCCGCGAGGATCGCGCCGTGCGTGCATGTGGGACGCCGTCTCTTCCGTTGACGTCCTTCCGCGCGCGGTGCAGGCTAGCGCGGGTTGCGAAGCAATCGACGGAGGCCTCCAGTGTTCGTTCCCGTGAATGTCCCGCGCGTGTTCGCCGCCACTGCGATCGCAGCGGTGTGCTGTGTCGCCACCTCCGCGCAGGCCTACTTCGGCGCCGCATGGGTGCGCCACGACATCCGCGGCGACTTCGACGACCAGTCCGCGCTCGTCGGCGCCGACGCCGTCTACGATCTCCCGACGATCGATCCCGGCACCGGCGTGCGCTATTGCTTCGGCGGCGGCCGCGACGCGCGCATCGAGTTGAGCTACGCGATCACGCATCACAGCGCGCCCGGCGACCTTCGCCCCGACGGGTACGCCACGCGCTACCAGGTGTACGCGCTCGACCTCGCGTTCAATACCGGCATCGCGCGAAAGCTCACGAAGGACCACGCACGCGTAATCCTCCGATTCGGCGGCGCGCTGACGCGCCTCAAACTCGCCGAGAGTGGATACGACATCAACCTCGAGACGTTCGATGCGACGTACAGCGGCGGCGGCTTCACCGCGGGCGCCGGCCTGGAGTTCGTGCTGCCGGGCGGGTTCCAACCGCACATCGACTACTCGTACAACCTGACCGGCTACAGCAGCGTGAACGCGCGCGATGATTCGATCGACATCAAGGACCGGGTGTCGGGGAAAGGGCCGTCGCTTGTGGCGGGGTTCACCTGGCGGCCGTAACACCGCTTTCGCTCGTGTGACCACGCATTTCATCGGTGAGGCCTGTCTCAGCTGGGTGCTTGGCGAACGGATTGACCGCGACACGAGCAGCCGTGTCTTGCGCGCCTATGCGGTGACGCGGGGAGAGTTGCTCGGAGACGAACCGGGGGTGCTGGACGTCGTCCCGTCCTTCACCACGATCGCCCTTCATGTTGATCCCCTTGCTGCGAACATCGAACGCGTGCGGGCACGGATGCAGGCAATCCTCCTCCGAACGGAGAGCGAAGCCGCAGCGCTTCCGCGCGGCTCCCGCATCACACTCCCGACGCACTACGACGGCCCCGACCTTGCGCACGTGGCGGAGCACGTCGGCCTCACGGCGCGCGACGTCGTGCGCCTGCACACGGCTCCCACGTACACCGTCGCGATGATCGGCTTTCGCCCGCACTTCCCGTATCTCATCGGACTGGATCCGCGGCTCGCGACGCCGCGCCGCGCCTCGCCGCGCGTGCACGTGCCGGCCGGATCGGTGGCGATCGGCGGCGCGCAGACGGGCGTGTATCCCTGCGACTCGCCGGGCGGATGGCACGTGATCGGCCGCACGGATCCGCACGCGCTCCGCGTTCTGCACCCGGGTGACGACGTCGTCTTCGAGGCGATCGAATGACGCGTCTCCTCGTGAACGTGGACATCGGGGAGCGGGGCGCCGATCACGCCGTCGATCGCGCGCTCATGGAACACGTCGACATCGCAAACATTGCGTGCGGCGGACACGCCGGGGACGCGGAGAGCGTGCAGGCGTTCCGTTCGCTCGCGGATGCGCGGGGCGTGCGTGTGACCGCGCACGTGTCGTATCCGGATCGCGCGCGCTTCGGTCGCGCCTCGATGCGCTGTACGCCGAGCGCGCTGTGCGCCGCGCTCGACGAACAACTCGCGCTTCTCCCGAACGTGCGCGCCGTGAAGTTGCACGGCGCCCTGTACACGGATGCGTGCGACGATGCCGGATTGGCGGAGACGATCGCCGCGTGGTGCACCATACGCGGGATCGAGACGCTT
>CAZEPH010000473.1:0-2413 GCA_964514075.1 uncultured bacterium
CGGCGGAGACCATTGCGCGCGCGGGTGCGGTGAGCCGCGAGGTCGCGCTCGCGATGGCGCGCGGCGCGCGTGCGCGGTTCGGCGCCGACGTCGGTGTCTCGTCCACCGGCATCGCGGGACCGAGCGGAGAACGTCCCGGCAAACCGGTGGGCCTCGTGTTTCTCTGTGTGTCGTCCCCGGAGGGCGACGCGGTCACCGAGCACCACTTCGCCGGGTCGCGCGAGGAGGTCACCTCACGTGCAACGTTGCTCGGCGTGGATCTCGTGCGGCGCGCCGCCCTCGGCGCACTCGCGTTCGACGAGCGACGGACGTCGAAATAACAGAGCGATCGTTGCCGCGGGTGAGACGCTGTTCGTATGATCCGCAGCATGCACGCCGACACGGTCCGCACGTTCATCGCGCTCTTCCTCCCGGATGACGTGCTGGATGCCGTCGCCGCGCGCGTGCGCCAGGCCGGCGCGGGGATACGTGATGTGTCGTGGACCAAGCGCGACAACCTGCACCTCACGCTGCGCTTTCTCGGCGACGTCGAGCGGGGACGCCTCGAGGACGTGGCGCGTGCGGCGCACACGGCCGCGCGCGATGCACGGCCTCTCACGCTCCACCTCGCGCTCCCCGGCGCCTTCCCGCACCTGCGTGCGCCGCGTGTGTTGTGGCTCGGCCTCGCCGGCGACGTCACGCCGTTGCGCGAACTCGCAGGGCGCGTGGACGCGGAGGTGGATCGTGCGGGTCTCGGCGCCGCGGACAAGCCGTTCGCTCCGCATCTCACGATCGGCCGCGTCCGCACGCCGGATCCGCGCGCGGACTGGGCGCAGCGCCTCGCGTCGCTGCGTGTCGAGGCGTCCGCGTTCACGCTGCGCGAGGTCTGTGTGGTGCAGAGCGTGCTGCACCCGCGCGGATCGATCTACACCGTCCTCGCGCGCGCACCTCTGGAGGACGCATGACGATTCGCCCCGCGCGCACCGACGATCACGCAGCTCTCGCAGAACTCGCGGGTGAGTTGGGGTACCCGAGCAGCACGGAACAAGTCGCCGCGCGCCTCCGTGCGATCGATCGCAGCGGGAACGGCGCCGTACTCGTGGCGGAAGACGACGCACGCGTCGTGGCGTGGCTGCACGTGTTCGCGTCGGAGCGCCTCGAAACGGACACCTTCGCGGAAATCGGCGGACTCGTCGTGGCGAGCACCGCACGCGGCCGTGGCGTGGGCGAGCGACTCGTGCACGCCGCGGCGGAGTGGGCGCGTGAGCGCACGCTCACGACGCTGCGCGTCCGCAGCAACGTGATCCGCCACGACGCGCACCGATTCTACGAACGCCTCGGCTTCACGCGTACGAAGGATCAGGCAGTCTTCAGTCGCGAATGCAGAAGCACGTCGCGCGCAACGTAACGTCCGCATCGGCCCAGGCGCGGGCAAAGCGCTTGTCCACGGCGGACGCCTCCGCATGCGCCCCGCGCGCGTGCAAGCACCGTCCCAGACCGTAGAGCGCCCATCCGTTTTCGCGATTGCGCTCGAGATCGGCGCGATACACCGCCTCTGCTTCCTCCACCCGTCCGTTCGCGAAGAGCACGCCCCCCAGCGTGTGTCGCACGGGGATGAGCCAATCCGGCGCCTCGTCGTATCGCAGCTCGTCCTCCAAGCGCACGGCCTCGCGCAGACGCGCGAGCGAACTGTCGATCGCGCCCTCGCGGTAGTAGATCTCCCCGGCGAGCATGTTTTCGGCGACCGACAGGACGTGTTGCGCGGAGTTGTTGCCGACGATCATCTCCGGCGTCACACGCGTGCACGCGTCGCGGAAAGCCGCTTGCTCCGCGCGCGCGCTGTCGACGCGCGACGTGGCCGCGTACGCCGTCGCCCGCGCGCCGTGCCACAGAGCCGTCGTGACCGGGAAGTACCCGGCCGGCGCGGGCGTGCGCAGGATCGCGTCCCACTCGCCGAAGCGAATCAACGCTTCCAACTCGATGCTCATGAACCCGTCCGCGAAGAACGCGATCGCTTGCGCGAACTCGGGCGGAATGCCGGCGATCATCTCGCGCGCCGCCGCGAGCGACGCGGCGCGCTGCCCGCGCATCATCGACGCCCAGGAGAGGAAGTGGTGATTGTGCGCCATGTAGATGCGGTAGAAGCCCTGCTCCACGGAGCGTGCGTTGTACGCGCGGTCCACGTCGATGGCGCGCCGGTTCGCCTCCGCCGCGTCCTTCCAGCGGCCGGTGCGCGAGTAGATGTGCGCGGGCATGTGCACCATGTGCCCCGCGCCGGGCACGAGCGCCGGTAGTCGCTTCGCCGCCGGCAGCGCGCGCTCCGGCCGCGCCGACGCTTCTACCGCGTGGATGTAGAGGTGGTTCGCGAGCGGCTGCTTCGCGTTCACGCGCAGCACGCTCTCGATGAGCGCGACAACGTCCTCCGTCCACGGTT
>CAZEPH010000474.1:0-2412 GCA_964514075.1 uncultured bacterium
AACCATCGTTCTGTTCCCGGAGTCGGCGGCCCGCCAGCCGCTGCAGTGGCGCGCGCCGCTGTGGGTGTGGGCGGCTGTGCTCGCTGGCGAAATCGTCCTGTCGTTCTGGAGCGCATAGCGTCACGCAATGGGATCGCCAGCGACCACTGAGCGCGGCGGGATCGATCCGCAACGGACGCTCCTTCCTCTCCTGCATTCGGACGCCGGCCTGCACGAGCGACTCGCCACTCGCTCGAGCGCAGCCTCCGATGCGCCGACGCGTGTCGACGACGCACTGCATGCGCTTACGTCGATGCCGGAGTACGCGGGAGAGATCGTCCACGTACAGGATCTCCCGCCGCGCGTCGCAACGTATCGATCGCCCGATCCCGCGTTGGACGCATGGCTCTCCGGTGCGCTGGAGCGTGCCGGCGTGTCGCGCTTGTACGCGCATCAAGCAGAAGCAGTGGAGCGCACACGGGCCGGTGAACACGTCGTGGTCGTCAGCGGTACGGCGAGCGGAAAGACACTCTGCTACATCATCCCCGCTCTCGAGCGGCTCACCGCCACCGCGGACGCCACGGCGTTGTTCCTCTACCCCACGAAGCCTCTTGCGCAGGACCAGAAAGGCGCGCTCGGTCGGCTCCTGCGCTCCGCGGCGGAGTGCGATGCGCCTGCAGCGCTTCGCGACATCGTGATGGGCACATACGACGGGGACACGCCCACGGCGGCGCGCCGGTCTCTGCGCGACACGGGCCGGGTGATCCTCACGAATCCGGATATGCTCCACGCGGGGATTCTTCCGGGCCACCCGCGGTGGGCGCGGTTCTTCTCGGGCCTGTCGCTCGTCGTCATCGACGAAATCCACACGTATCGTGGGATCTTCGGATCGCATGTGGCCGGCGTTCTGCGTCGCTTGCGCCGCGTCGCCGCGCACTACGGCGCTCACCCGCAGTTCGTTCTGTGCTCAGCGACGGTGGGAAACCCGGAAGAGCTCGCGGGCAAACTGTGCGGGCTGGATGTGCGCGCACTCACCAGCGACGGTGCGCCGCGCGCCGGCAAGCGCTTCGTGTTCTGGAATCCCGCGCGCGTACAGCCCAACGAACCGACACGCCGCTCCGCGAGCGTCGATGCAACGCGCATCCTCACGCAGCTCGTACGGTGTGACGTGCCGAGCATCGTGTTCACCAAGTCGCGCGTGGTCGCGGAACTCATTTACCGTTACGCGCGGGAATCCCTCGCCCCATATCGCGCACCGCACGGCGCCGCCTCGTTGGCGGATCGGGTGAGTCCGTATCGCGGGGGCTATCTGCCGGAAGAGCGGCGCACCATCGAGTCGCGTCTGTTCTCCGGCGACTTGCGCGCCGTCGTGAGCACGAACGCACTCGAACTCGGCATCGACGTGGGCAGTTTGGATGCCTCGGTTCTGGTGGGCTTCCCGCCCACGATCGCCAGCACCTGGCAGCAGGCGGGTCGGGCGGGGCGCACCCATCGCGATGCCCTCGCCGTGGTCGTCGCCTATGAAGATCCGATCGACCAGTACTTCATGCGGCATCCGGAGTATTTCTTCGCGCGCACGCCCGAGAGCGCGATTCTCGACCCGGCGAACGCCGTCATTCTGCGCTCGCAACTCGCGTGCGCGGCCGCGGAACTCCCGCTCACGTCGGAGGACGGCGCGCTCTTCGGCGGCAACGTCACGCAGGTCGTCGGTGAACTGACCGGCGACGGTCTGCTGGCGGAAGTCCGCGGCCGGCACTTCTGGTCGGATCCGGAGGCGCCGTCGCGGTGCGTAAGCCTGCGCATGATGTCGTCCGACACCATCACCATCGTGGAGACAGGACGGGGAGAGCGGGTTCTCGGAACCGTGGACGCCATCAGTGCGCCAGAGGTCGTGTATCCCGGAGCGATCTACTTACACGAGGGCGATTCGTACTTCGTCCGTGCGCTCGACCTTCTCGCGAAGATCGCGACAGTGGAGCGGCGCGACACGGACTACTACACGCAGCCCGTCTTGGAGACGACGCTCCGTGTGCAAACAGTTCGTCACGAGATCGACTCCGTGCAGTCCTCGCGTTTGTCTCTGAACGATGCCACGGTGACGTGGGTCACCGCGTGGTTCAAGAAGATCCGCTACCAGTCACTGGAGTCGATCGGGTACGGCACGCTGGAGCTTCCTCCGCAGACGCTGGCGACGATCGCGCTCGGATGGAGTCTGTCTCCGCAGTTGTCGCGCACCCTATCCGCACGGGGATACGACGCACGCGAGGCGCTGGCGGGCGTACGCAACCTGTTCATCTCTGCGCTCCCGCTGCTTGCGATGTGCGAACCTTCCGACATCGGCGGCATCGTAGACTCGGCGAATCGCGGCGTCCCGACGATCTACCTCTACGATCGGTTCCCCGGTGGAATGGGCTACGCGGAGCGGGCCTTCAG
>CAZEPH010000475.1:0-2410 GCA_964514075.1 uncultured bacterium
GCTTCGCACCCTTCCACAACACGAAGTCCAGCGGGTTGCGCTTCGCGTCGTCGACCTCGATGCGCGCGCCCGCGCGGAGGTCGTCGAGCTTCTTTCCCGAGAGCTTGCCGTATCCCGCGAACTTCTCGACCGCGTAGAACACGTCGCCGCCCGCTGCGTACGCGTACCCCTTTTCTTCGAGGACGCGAATGAGATCGACGATCTCGGTGATGTGTTCGGTCGCGCGCGGGTGGACGGAGGCGCGGCGGATGTTGAGCGCGTCCGCCGCGCGGAAGTACGCGTCGATGAACCGGTCGGCGATCACGGTGAAGTCCACGCCCTCGGCGTTCGCCTTCGCGATGATGCGATCGTCGATGTCCGTGAAGTTCTGCGCGTACGTGACGGCGTAGCCGAGGTGCTCGAGGTAGCGGCGCTGCGTGTCGCCCGCCACCATGGATCGCATGTGCCCCACATGCGGCCGGTCCTGCACGGTGAGTCCGCAGACGTACATGGCGGCGCGACCGGGATGGACGGGAACGAAGTCGACGAGACTGCGGCGCAGATGATCGTAAACGCGAAGTGGCATAGGCGCGCGAGGCTATCGACGCGTGCGGTGGGGTGTCAAGGAATGCAGTGCGGCCCGCCTGCCGTGGTGGCCAGGCGGGCCGTGTGGGTCAGCGTCGTCCCTCACCGACGCTGCCTGCATGCATCGACGCTAGTCGCGATCGTGACCACGGCCATGGCCACGGCCACGGGAGTGCTTGCCGTCGTGACGGTCGCAGTAGCGGTCGCGCACCTCGTGGCGCGCGTGGCGGCGAATCACCTCGTGGCGCCGCCAGGGATCGTTGTCGCGCACGACGACCCACCGCGGGCGATAGCGCTCCGGCACGTACTGCACGTCGTACGGAACGCGCGAGCAGCTCACCGCGCCCCACGGGCCGTCCCACTGGCGCGCGCTGTACCAGTACCCGTCGTCATACGCGAAGTACCGTCCGTCGCAGTAGTAGACGTCGCAGTCTCCGCCGCGGACGTACCGCACGTGCGACGACGGAATGCGCACGAACTCCGGGCCGTCGGAGAAGTCGACGAAGAACGTCCCGCCGTACGACGGCGTGCCCGAGCGAAAATACAGGTCGACGTCGATGTTGGGTCCGGCGGACGCCGATCCTGCGCCGACGGTCAGCGCGACAGCGGTTGCAGCAGCGAGAGTGCGAAGGTACATGGTCCCTCCTCAGCGAAAGCGGCGCCGATCGCCGCATGGAAAGATCGTGTGATCTGTAGTGGATTCGGAGTCGCCGGCAGCTCGAAGAAGTGGTTGGCGCCGAGCGGTGACGGGGGGAGTGACCCTCGCCTCTGCGGTGCGGTTTAGCGCTGTGGGGAAAAGTTGACCCAGCGAATGCCGGGCTCATCCGCGAAGCGGTGCGCCATTACGCCCAGTGCATCGGGGTTGTTGTCGACGAGGAGAAACCGGCGCCTGAGTTCGAGGCACGCAGCTCCCGTGGTTCCGCTCCCGGCGAAGAAGTCGGCCACGAGGTTCCCCGGATTAGACGACGCGCGCACGATGCGACGCAGAATGCCGAGGGGTTTTTGCGTGGCGTAGCCCGTGCGCTCAGACCCGTTCGTCGGGACGATCGTGTGCCACCACGTGTCGGTGGGCGTCTTCCCGCGCGCGGCTTTCTCCGCGCTCACCAAACCCGGCGCCATGTACGGAATGCGATCGATGTCGGCGGCGTTGAACGTGTAGCGCCTCGGGTTCTTCGCGTACAGGAGGATCGTGTCGTGCTTCGGTGGCCACCTCGTGCGCGTGCGTGCGCCGTAGTCGTACGCCCACACGATCTCGTTGAGGAACGCGGCGCGGCCGAAGAGTGCATCGAGGAGAACTTTGCAGTAGTGCACTTCGCGGTAGTCGAGGTGTACGTACAGCGAGCCGTGCGGCGCGAGAATGCGGCGCGCTTCGACGAAGCGGGGTTCGAGAAATGCGAGATAGTCGGTGAACCGATCGGCAAACGAGGTGGAGCCGATTGCGACGCTCGCGTAGCGGCGACCGGCGAACCCCGTGCGGTCGCCCGTTCGGGCGCGGGTGGTGCGGATGCGCGTGTGCGTTTGCGTGCGTCCCGTGTTGAACGGCGGATCGAGGTAGAGGAGATCGACGCTCTCGTCCGCGACGTGCTCGCGCAGAATCGAGAGATTGTCGCCGTAGTAGATGCGCCCGCGCTCGCGCATCAGCGGCTACGAGTCGCCGACGTGTGTGCTGGATTCGAACCGGGCGTACGACGCGAGGAACGTGAGGTCGGCGTAGCCGACCGGACCGTTGCGGTGCTTGGCTATCTCGCAGCGCACGGTGAAGGCGGTGGGACGCTCCACCGCTTCGCGCACGGCTTGATCCTGGCGGTAGAGGAACATCACCAGGTCGGAATCCTGTTCGATGGCG
>CAZEPH010000476.1:0-2408 GCA_964514075.1 uncultured bacterium
CGCGGGCCGCGCGAGTAATCGCGTGCTTCGCGCGACGGATAGGAGTCCCGCCCGCCTCCGGCGCCGCCGCTGCGCGGTCCGCCGCGCTGCTCGCGCGGCCCCCTCGACGGCCCGGCGTCGCGTGAACGCGGACCGCGCGGTGCTCCCCCCCCGCTCCAGGAACCACGCGGCGCGTCGTCGCGCGTGCGCGGCGCGTACTCGCGGCGCGGGCCGCCGGCCGGCGGTCTGCTACCGCCGCCGCGCGGCGGTGCGTCGTACCCTCCGCGGCGATCGCGGGTGTCGCCGCCACTGTCTCCACGCTCCCGCCCTGCGGTGCGCGTACCCGACCCGAAGCCCTCTGGGCTTGCGGAATACCCCCTCGGCCGACGCCGAATCATGAACGTACCTCACTCTCCGCGAAGGGCACGATTGCCCCACCGCATCTCTCACCGATCGCGACGCGAGCGCCGCGCGCGAACACATCGCCGGGCAACACCCGGCGTCCGACTGCTTGCACTTCGAGCAAACCGATGTGCCCACCGGCCACCTGCACGATGATCCCGTCCGTCGCGGTGACGCCGGTGACAACGCCGGCGTCGCCGCCGCCCGTGATGCGATCCACCGGACGTGCGCGGTGGACGATCACTTCGCGCTGGCCGATCGTCGCCCGCGCCCCGGGTGCGGGCGTGACACCGCGAATACGCGCGGCCACTTCGAAGACGTCGCGCGACCAGTCGATCGCTCCGTGCTCGCGCGTGAAGACGGGCGCGTACGTCGCGCGCGCGTGATCCTGCGCAATGCGGGCCGCACGACCGTCCGCGAGATCGTCCAGAGCGTGCACGAGCATCTCCGCTCCGATCGGGGCGAGGCGCGCGAGCACCTCGCCCGCCGTTTCGTCCGCTCCGATGGGCACCGCTCGTTGCAGCGCGATGTCGCCCGCATCCACCTCGCGTGCGACGTGCTGGATCGTCACGCCCGTCCAGCTGCGTCCCTCCCACACTGCGCGTTCCACCGGAGCCGGGCCGCGCAGATCCGGCAGAAGCGACGGGTGCACGTTGAGCGCCGCGACACGCGGCGCCGCGAGCAGCGCGTCCCGCAGGATCGCGCCGAACGCCACCACGACGAGCGCATCGATCGCGAGCGACCGCAGTTCCTCCGCGACCTCCGGTGCGTTCACGCGCGCCGGCTGCAGGACACGGAGTCCCACCCGCGCCGACGCACCGGCGACCGGCGACGCCTGCACGCGTTGCCCGCGGCCGCGCGGCCGATCGGGGCGCGTGATCACGACGACGATCTCGTGCCGGCTCCGCAGGAGAGCCTCTAGTGCGGGAACCGCGAACTCCGGAGTCCCGAGAAAAGCGACGCGCATGAACTGTGAGCCGATTCGCTCACCGATGCGCCGCCGTGCGACGCACCGACATCCTCCTCAAGTTGTGTGGCGTGGGTTCCTACGCAGCGACCGCGGACGCGCGACGCGCTATCTCCTCGAGCGACTTCTTGAGAAGACGCCGGCGCACCATGCTCAAACGATCGACGAACAACACACCATCCAGGTGATCCATCTCGTGCTGCAGGGCGCGGGCCAGCAAGTCGTCGGCCTCGAGCTCCACGTTCTCTCCCTTCGGAGTGCACCCACGTACCACGACGCGCCACGAGCGTCGGACATCCTCGGAGATCCCCGGAATGCTCAAGCACCCCTCTTCGGCGACCTCCGCGCCCGTCATTTCCGCGAACACCGGATTGACGAGAACAAGGTCCTCGGCCGTGCCGTCCGTGCGCGGCACGCGCAACACCATGATGCGCTGCGACACGCCGATCTGCGGCGCCGCGAGTCCGATGCCGCGCTCGGCTTCCATCGAGTCGAACATGTCGCGGATCAAATCGTCGAGCGGCTCCGTGAACGGCACCTGGACTTCGGCGGCTCGACGGCGCAACACAGGATCCCCGTATAGACGGACGGGACGAACGGACATGGAATGCTCAGTCTCCGGACTTCTGAACGATCTCAACAATCGCGGACCGGCGGAACTCTACCCTCACGTCGCCGCCGATCTTCAACTCCGCAATGTCGTCTTTGACTCCCATCACCGTGCCGTACATCCCGCCTGCTGTCAACACGCGATCGCCCTTCTTGATGTTCGCGAGCATCTCCGCAAGGGCTTTCTGTCGCTTCTGCTGCGGACGGATGTAGAGCACGTAGAGGATCAGCATCATCCCCCCGAGCCATATCAAGAGAAACGGCAGGCTCGAGCCGGGACTTGAGCTTTGTGCGACCAGATCCACCATCCGTGGTCCTCCTTCGTCGTGAGGTCTAGCGCCGGAAAAACCGCGCCATCACCGTCGCAATGATCGACAGGACGATGCTGACGACGAGTCCGGTCATGACCGGGAAATAGAACGTGAACCCGCGCCGGCGAATGAGAATGTCG
>CAZEPH010000477.1:0-2387 GCA_964514075.1 uncultured bacterium
TCTTTGCGCTGGGCGACACCGTGCACCTGGCCGCACTCGGACCGCGCGGATCGCGCGACATCGCCGAGCGCTGCTTGCGGCTCGCGCGACACGCCGCGGCGCGCGTCGGGGAACTCCCGGGATACAGGGTGCTCACCGAGCCCCCGTTCTTCCGCGAGTTCACGCTGCGCTGCCCGATCCCCGCACGCGAGGTGGTTGCGCAGGCGGCGGAGCAGCGGTTGCTTCCGGGCGTTGCGCTGGATCGCTTCGACTCGGCGCGCACGCACGACCTCCTCGTGAGCGTCACGGATCGGCACACGCCGGCGGACATCGACCGTCTCGTGAACGCGCTCGGCACCGTGGGCGTGCGCCAAGCGGCGGGAGCGGCGCGATGATGGGACGCGACGGCCGTACGCGCGCGGAGGACGTCGTGGAGCCGCTCATTTTCGAGCGATCGCATCCCGGACACGAGGGGACGACGGCGCGTGTGGTGGATCTTCCCGCGAACGCACCCGGCACGGAATCGATCGACGCTCTTCTCCCGAAGGTGGTGCAGCGCGCGACGCCGCCCGCGCTGCCGGAGGTCACCGAGAACATGGTGATGCGCCACTACGTGCGGCTGTCCGGGCTCAATCACCATATCGAGCGTGGGTTCTATCCGCTCGGCTCGTGCACGATGAAGTACAACCCGAAGGTGAACGACGAGGTGGCAGGGATGGCGGGCTTTGCGGCGGCGCACCCGCTCACCCCGGACGCGTGGTCGCAAGGGCTGCTCAGCGTGCTGTACGAACTGCAGCAAGGGCTCGCCGCGATCGCGGGGTTGCCGGCTGTGAGCCTCGTGCCGGCCGCAGGCTCGCAGGGCGAACTCGCGGGGCTGCTCGTCGCGCGCGCGTATCACGCGAGCCGCGGCGATACCAAGCGCCGCACCGTTCTCATCCCCGACTCCGCGCACGGAACGAACCCGGCGAGCGTACGCATGGCCGGATGCCAGGTGCGCGGCCTGCCGTCGAACGAGAAAGGCCGGGTCGACCTCGACGCGCTCGACAAAGCGCTGGACGACACCGTGGGCCTTCTCATGCTGACGAACCCGAACACGCTGGGGCTCTTCGAGACGGACATCGCGGAGATCTCGCGCCGGGTGCATGCAGCGGGCGGCCTGATGTACATGGACGGCGCGAATCTGAACGCGCTCGTCGGACGCGTGCGACCGGGCGATCTCGGCTACGACATCATGCACACGAATCTGCACAAGACGTTCTCCACGCCGCACGGCGGGGGAGGTCCGGGCGCAGGGCCCATCGCGGTGCGCGCGGATCTCGAACCGTTCTTGCCGATCCCGCACCTCGTCCGGCGCGACGACGCGTTCGTGATGGACGAGGACCGGCCGCAGTCGATCGGACGCCTGCACGCGTTTGCGGGGAACGTGGGCGTGCTGCTGCGCGCCTGGGCGTACATCAGCACGCTCGGTCCCGCTGGCCTGCGCGAGATGTCCTCGCAGGCGGTGCTGAACGCGAACTACCTCCTTGCGCGGTTGCGCGACCGGTACGATCTACCGTACGAGGGACCGTGCATGCACGAGTTCGTGCTCTCGGGCCGCCGCCAGAAAGCGCTCGGCGTGCGCACGACGGACATCGCCAAGCGCATCCTCGACTTCGGCATGTACGCACCGACGATCTACTTCCCGCTGATCGTCGAGGAAGCACTGATGATCGAACCGACCGAATCGGAACCGAAGGACGCGATCGACGCGTTCGTCGGAGTGATGCAGCGGATCGCCGACGAAGTGGAGACGACGCCTGACGTGGTGCGCGGCGCGCCGCACACGACGCCGGTCGGTCGCTTGGATGAAGCGCGCGCCGCGCGCGACCTGGACGTGCGCTGGACCCCGGGCCGCTCATAAGCCCCGACGACGACGCGCTGCTGGATCAACTCGCAGCGCGTATCGTGCAGTTGCGCATGGCGGCGCCCGCGATCCTCTTCCTCGAAAGCGGCAAGCCCCTCGCGTTTCTGGGCAGCCAAGCGCTGATCTTCGCCGAGCCGATGGTGCGCGCGTTCTTCAGCGCAGCCCGGTACGGCGACGTGCAGCGGTTGCTCGAGGATCGGACGAACATCGAACGACTCATTCAGAAGATCGAAGCGCGCGAGGACGACCGCCTCACGCGTGAACGCGACGCCAAACGGAGGACGGTGTGACACGCATCGACCCGACACGCCTGCACGTGATCCTCGCAACGGACTGCGGAAGCACGACGACGAAAGCGATTCTCATCGAGATGATCGACGGCGCGTACCGCCTCACGACGCGCGGCGAAGCGCCGACGACTGTGGAGGCGCCGATCGAAGACGTGACGCGCGGCGTGCTGAACGCGATTCAGGAGGTCGAAGAGCTCTCGGGTCGCACGATCCTC
>CAZEPH010000478.1:0-2365 GCA_964514075.1 uncultured bacterium
CAAGCTGCGGGGACGCCGCTTCGCGTAGGCCGCGAAGCGCGTGACGGACAGGACGACACGACGTGGCGGTCTCGCGCATCGTGCTGCTGGGTCCTCCGGGATCGGGCAAGGGAACGCAGGGGAAACGCCTCGCGGCGGAGTGCGGCATGCCGCAGATCTCCACGGGCGATCTTCTCCGGCGCGCGGTCAAGGCGGGCACCGAGCTGGGCCAGATGGCGCAGCGCTACATGAACGCCGGGCAACTGGTGCCGGATGACGTGATGCTCGGCCTCATTCGCGAGGTGCTGGCGAACGCGGCCTCGAGCGGCTTCATCCTCGACGGCTTTCCGCGCACGATCGCGCAAGCCGAAGGGCTGGACGTGATGCTGGTGGAGATCGTGCAGCCGGTCCAGCGCGCGCTGTTGCTCGACGTGGACGGCGAAGTGCTGGTGCGCCGCATCTCGGGGCGCCGCGTGTGTGCGAACTGCGGGACGAACCAGGCGCCCGCGGCGGACGGCACGCCGGCGGCGGTCGGGACGCGCTGTCCGAACTGCGGCGGCGAGCTGATTCAACGCGACGACGATCGCGAGGAAACGGTACGCAAGCGTCTCGGTGTGTACGACCAGCAAACGGCGCCGGTCGTCGCCTACTACGCCGCGCAGAGAAAACTCGCGCGCGTGGACGGCGACCAGCCGGTGGACGACGTGTACGCCGCGATGCTGTCGGCGCTGAGCAACTAGTGGCGGTGGCGCACCGCAAGCGCGCGGTCCACCTCCGCACGGCGAGCGAGGTCGAGAAGATCCGTCGCAGCGCGGAACTGGTCGCGCGGTGCCTCGCAGAAGTGCGGGCCGAAGTGCGCGCCGGCGTCACGACGAAGCACCTGGACGAGGTCGCGGAGAGGTTCATCCGCGGCGCGGGCGCAACGCCGACGTTCGTGGGATACCACGGCTACCCGGCGTCCCTGTGCGTCTCGGTGAACGAGGAAGTGGTGCACGGCATCCCGGGCGACCGCGTGCTGGAAGACGGCGACATCGTCGGCATCGACTGCGGCGTGACGAACGACGGCTACGTCGGCGACTCCGCGATCACGGTCGCGGTCGGCGCGGCGACCGAGGCGGACGAGACGCTCATGCGCGTCACGCGCGAGAGCCTCGAGCGTGCGATCGTCGCGGCGCGGCCGGGCAACAGGATCGGCGACATCTCGCACGCGGTGCAGTCGCACGTGGAGGCGCACGGCTTCGGTGTGGTGCGCGCGCTCGTGGGACACGGCATCGGGCGTGAGATGCACGAGGAACCGGCGGTGCCGAATTACGGCACCGCGGGACGCGGCCTCAAGCTGGTGGCCGGCATGGTCCTCGCCATCGAACCGATGGTGACGGCCGGCGACTGGGAGGTCGAGACGCTCGCGGACGGGTGGACGGTGGTGACGCGCGACAGATCGCACTCCGCCCACTTCGAACACACGGTGGCGATCACGACCGACGGACCGGTCGTGCTGTCGGTGACGTCGTAGGCAACGGTCGCAGTCAAGGAGAGCATGGCGAAGGAAGAAGCCGTACAAGTCGAAGGCACCGTCGTGGAAGCGTTGCCCAACGCCATGTTCCGCGTCGAGCTGGAGAACGGGCACAAGTTGCTCGCACACATCTCCGGCAAGATGCGCATGAACTTCATCAAGATCCTGCCCGGGGACAAGGTCACGGTGGAACTCTCGCCGTACGACCTGACGCGCGGGCGCATTGTGTATCGCTACAAGTAGGCGGATGAACGAATGAAAGTGCGAGCGTCGGTCAAGAAGATCTGCGAGAACTGCAAGATGGTGCGCCGCGAGGGCGTGCTGCGCGTGATCTGCGCGAAAAATCCCAAGCACAAGCAGCGGCAAGGCTAGAGGAGCCGAAGCATGGCACGTATCGCCGGTGTGGACCTTCCCGCGAAGAAGCGGATCGAGGTCGCGCTCACCTACATATATGGAATCGGTCCGACCTCCGCGCGCAACATCATCGCCGCGACGGGCGTGAACCCGGACACGCGCGTGGAGGCCATGCGCGAGGACGACATCGCGAAGCTGCGGAACATCATCGAGGCGAGCTACAAGGTCGAAGGTGCGCTGCGCAGCGAAATCGCAATGTCGATCAAGCGGCTCATGGACATCGGCGCGTACCGCGGCTTGCGGCACCGTCGCGCGTTGCCGGTGCGCGGTCAGCGCACCAAGACCAACGCGCGCACGCGCAAGGGTCCGAAGAAGACGGCCGGCGCGGTCCGCCGTCCCAAGCCCGCCGCGGGCGCGGCGCCCAAGAAGCCGGCCGGTAAGTAAGAGGAGACCTGCACGTGGCTGAGGAAACCAAAAAGAAGAAGCGCGACCGGCGCACGCCCGTCAACGGCGTCGCGC
>CAZEPH010000479.1:0-2357 GCA_964514075.1 uncultured bacterium
CGGCGGTTCACCGCCGTCGTGTCACGCGACGGCGCGCGGCGATTCGTGAGCATCGCGGGCGTCGGCGACGCGACATTCGAGCGCGTGACGCAGACGCGTGCGCGGTCCGCGGATCACCACGCGGGCGATTTGGCCGCACCGATGCCGGGGAAGGTCGTGGCCGTGCGGGTCTCGCCCGGGGACACGGTGGACAAGGGGCACGTGCTGGTCATCGTGGAAGCCATGAAGATGGAGATGCCGGTGATCGCTCCGCGCGCCGGGCGCATCAGCGCCGTGCACGCCACGCCGGGAGAGTTATGCGACGCCGGCGTCCCTCTGATCGAGATGGACGCGTGAGCGCGGGGCCCGTCCGCCTGCTCGAGGTCGGTCCGCGCGATGGACTACAGAACGAGGTCGAGCGCATCCCGACCGACGTCAAGGTGGCGTTCGTCGACGCGTTGAGCGACGCGGGACATTCCGCCATCGAAGTCTCGAGTTTCGTGCGCCCCGACATGATCCCGCAGCTCGACGACGCGCGCGAGGTCTTCGCGCGGATTCGCCGGCGCAGCGGCACGCGGTACATCGCGCTCATCCCGAACGTGAAGGGACTCGATCGCGCGCTCGAGTGCGGCGTCACCGATCTCGCGTTGATCACCGCGGCGACGGACTCCTTCAGCGAGCGCAACACCGGTGTGACCGTTGCTGCGTCACTGGATCGCCTGCGGGCGATCGTCGACGCGGTGCGCGCGCGCGGCATGCGGAACGTGTGGATGCGCGGCTACATCTCCGTGTGCTTTGGGTGTCCGTACGAAGGTGCGGTCGCGGCGAACGCGGTGCGCGAGGTGACGCGCGCACTCGCGGATCTGGGCGTCGACGAGATCGGCGTGTCAGACACGATCGGGGTCGCCACACCCGCGAACGTGGATCGCGTGCTCGACGCGGCGGAGCAGGTCGTCCCGGTCGAGCGCATCGCGCTGCACATGCACGACACGTACGGCATGGCGCTCGCGAACATCGCACGCGCCGTTGAGCGCGGCGTGCGGTCCTTCGACGCGAGCGCGGGCGGACTCGGCGGGTGCCCGTATGCGCCCGGAGCGACGGGCAACGTGGCGACCGAGGACGTCGTGTACATGCTGCACGGCATGGGATACGCGACCGGAGTGTCGCTCGACGGCGTGCGTTCGGCCTCGCACGTCATCGCGCGTGCGCTGGACCGACCTCTCCCCTCGCGCACCCTCCGCGCGCTGGACGCACGGCAGGGGTAATTCTCTCTCAGGTCCGCGCACCCCGCGGCCGATAACCCGCGAACGGAGGGTACATCCCCACGGTCGCGGAGAGCCTTGTCCTCGATGGTCGACGTCACCTCATTCACGGACTTCAGCAGCGCCGCGCGCGCGGTTCTCGCGTTTCTGCGCGCGCAGGTCGGCCTCGATGTGTGGGCCGTCGGCCGCTGGGACGGTGAACGATGGGTGGCCCTCGAGGTGAGCGAGAACTCCGTCGGCGTAATCCGCGGCGCCGTCATTCCGTGGGGCGACACCCTGTGCAGCCGGATGGTCGATGGGCGCGGGCCGCGCATCGCGCCGCGCGTCGACGCGGTCGACGCGTATGGCGATGCGCCTGCGCGACACGTTCTCCAGGCCGCCGCCTATGTTGGAACGCCGCTCCGCCGGCACGACGGCACGCTGTTCGGGACGTTGTGCGGTCTCTCGACGTCGGAACAAGACGACGCGCTCCACGCACACGGACCGCTCGTCACGTTGCTGGCGAGCCTCCTCAGCACGCAGATCGAATGGGAGCTGACGCGGTCGACGCGTCAACGCGCGATGGAACGGGCGGCGGTGCCCGGCCTCGTCGATCGCGCGACCGGATTCTGGAATCGCACCGGCTTCGAACTCATGCTCGAAAACGAGGAAGCGCGCTGCAGCCGCTTTGGGCATTCGGCGGCGGTCATGACGATTCACGTGCACCCCGGGTCGGACGACCGCACAGCGGAGCTGTCGCGCGACGCGTCCTCCGCGGTCCTGCGCCTTTTGCGCCGTCTCGTGCGCGCCGAGGACATCGTCGCACGCGTGTCCGAGCGAGAGTTCGCCGTTCTCGCCGTCGAATGCGACCGCCACGCGGCCGATGCGCTGCTCACGCGCACGCGCACACACGCAGCGGAGAGCGAGTTGCTGCTCGGATTGGGGTTCGCGCGGCGCGATCCTGCGTACGGGTTGCCGCACGCGTGGACGATGTCGCAGCGTTCCGTCGTTCGCGCAGCCTAGTCCCCGCAGCGCGTCAGAAGCGCGCGCGGCTCGTATCCCACTGACGCGATCAGCGTCCCGTCCATGCGCGTCGACTCCCGGTACAACGCACGCAGCGGGAGAAACGCGCGCAGC
>CAZEPH010000480.1:0-2343 GCA_964514075.1 uncultured bacterium
CCGGCGCATCCGTGCGGCGTGCCAGCCGGCGCACCACTCCGAGACCTCCGGCACTCCGTCCCTCGCCGGCGAACGCACGCACGTGCGGCTCGATCCCCGCAGCGGACACGCTCACTTGCCACGCCGAACGCGCGGCCTCCGGGAGACGGTGCGCCTCGTCCGCGATGAGCGCCGGCGCCGCCGGCAACACCGCACCGCCCACGCCCATATCCGCGAGAAGGAGCGCGTGATTCACGATCACGACCTGCGCGCGCTGCGCGGAACGCCGCGCCGCGAACAAGTAGCACACCGAGCTGAGCGAGCACGAGGCGCACACGGCGGACGCCACATCCGCGGAGACACGGTGCAGCCCGCGCGTCGCGCGCGCGGAGGGTCCCGTGAGTTCGCCGAAGTACCCCGTGGACGTGGTGGCGGCCCAGGGTTCGAGGGCGCGGCGCAGCGCGCCGTCGTCACCCTCGTCGCCGAGCGCGTTCCAGCGTGCGAGGCACAAGTAGTTCGCGCGGCCGCGCACGACGGCCGCGTCGAACGAGACGCCGAGGGCGCGCCGCGCGATCGGGATGTCGTCGGCGACGAGTTGGTCTTCGAGCGCCTTCGTGTAGGTGCTGATCACGACAGGTTCGCTCGTGCGCAGAGCGTGCAGCGCGGCGGGAAGGAGGTACGCGAGAGACTTGCCGACGCCCGTCGGCGCTTCGACGAGGAGCGCGTGCCCGTCGTGCAACGCATCGGCCACCGCATGGGCCATCGTGCGCTGCTCGGCGCGCGCCTCGTAGTGAGGAAGGGCACGCGGCACGCCGTCATCGAACACGGCGGCGAGATCGGCGGTGTGAGATGCGGGGTCGGACATGACGGCGCAGGCTACCACATCGTCGGGACGGGCGCGCTGAACGACCCCATAGAGTGCATCGTGCGTCGTGCACGACGGGACGCTCGACGGCGACCATCGGACCGCCCCACCGTGCGACAACTGGGGTAGAATGCGGAAAGGCACCTGTTCTGCCGATACCCAATCGAGGCGGCTCGCCGCCGCATTGCCATTCGTGAGGAGATTTCGCCGTGCGCGAACCCGTCGATCGCCCGTGGTACGACAACAAGGACTATCCTTTCACGCAGGTTCTCGCCGATGCGTACCCTGCCATCCGGCGCGAGCTCGAATCGCTCGACAAGTCGCTGTTCGAAAAGTGGTATCAAACGGAAATCTACCAATCGAGCGAGACAGCCTCGTGGCGCGTCTTCGGCATCTGGGGATTCGGCAAGAAGATCGAGGATCACGCGGTGCATGTCCCCGAGACGGTGAAGGCGCTCGAGCAGATTCCGGGCCTCACGACCGCGGGCTTCTCGTGGTTCGCGGGCGGCACGCATCTGGATCCCCACCTGGGATTCACGAACGACGTGTTACGCTGCCACCTCGGGCTGATTGTGCCGGGCGATTGCGCGATCCGCGTCGGGACCATCACGAATCCGTGGGAAGAGGGTAAGGTGTTCGTCTTCGATGACACCTACGAACATGAGGCATGGAATCACAGCACGAAGGATCGATTCATCCTGCTGCTCGACTTCATGAAGAACCCGAAGAAGAAGTACCCGGTCCGCCTGATGCAGCGCGAGTTGTCGAAGGGCGGAATGCAGCACGCCAAAGCGCCGTTCTGAGGCGCTCCCCGTTTCGTTGACCGCCGCGCGTTCCTTCGGGAACGCGCGGCGCTCGCGTCTCTAGAATTCCGCGCGCAGCGTGACGTGCACGAGGCCGTCGAGCGTGCCCGCGTCGCGCGGCACGCCGTAGTCCACGCCGAGAAACCCCGTCGCCGTACGCGTCCAGAGTCCCACGCCGTAGCCGATCGGATGCGTCGCGCGCACGTCGGGATGGGTGGCGTCGGTGATGCGCCCCGCATCGACGAACGCCTCCACGCGACTGCCCTCCGCATCGACGAGCCAGCGGATCTCCGCTGTGAGCGTCGCGACGCTCGTGCCGGCGAACTGCCTCTCGCGGTACCCGCGGAGCGACTGCGCGCCGCCGACGTACAGGAGCTCGTACACCGGTGCGGCGGACGCGCTCGTCGCAATCCCGCGCGCCGCGGAGCGCAGCACCGCGAGGCGATTCCCGCCGGCGCGCACGCGCACCTCCGCATCCCCGCCGCTCACCACGTGCACGCGTCGCGTCACCGCGCCCGCGAGCACGTCGCGGCGCGACCCGAGCGATCCGTCGAGACCGGCGCGCACTCCGGCACCTCGCTCACCCGCCGCGTCGTAGCGCACGCGCAGCGTGCCGGCCGTCGTGGTGCTGCTTGCACGACCCACCGTACCCGCCACGCCGCGTGAGAGCGTGACGCCCACCGTGGCGCTCGCGCG
>CAZEPH010000481.1:0-2341 GCA_964514075.1 uncultured bacterium
CGCGCCGCCCAACACTGTGCCGAGCGAGCGGGCGTGCAGACGGCGCTCGAGGGATGGGATCCGCGGAACGCGGACGATGCGATGGAGGATGATCTTCCCGCGCGGTGGATTCGTGCGCGCTTCGCCGAGACGGCGCGCGACGTCGACGCGCAGCTCGCACGCTTCGAGATGCTCGACGCCACGCGCACGCTGCACGAGTTCATCTGGCGCGACTTCTGCGACTGGTATCTCGAACTCGCCAAGCCCCGCGTGAGCGCGGAGGCCGACGCCGCCACGCGCGCGATGACACAGCGCACGCTGTGGGAGATGCTGCGCGGGTCATTGATCCTCCTGCACCCGTTCATGCCGTTCGTGACCGAGGAGATCTGGCGCGCGATGCCGCACGCGGGCGGCGACCCCGAGAGCATCGTGCGCGCCGGGTGGCCCGAGCCGGCGCACATCGCACTCGAACCGGCGATGACGGACCTGCAGGAAATCGTGCGCGTGATCCGCGAAATCCGCGCGGAGATGCGCGTACCGCCGGCGCAGAAGGTGCGCGCCGTCCTTCGCGTGAAAGGAACGGCGCCCGCGATCGATCTGTTGGACGTCGCCCTTCTCGCAAAGTGCTCGGATGTGACCCTCTCGACCGACGGATCGAAGCCCCCGCACGCAGCCTCCGGTGTCACGGGCGACGTGGAGGTGTTCGTACCGCTCGAAGGCGTGCTCGACCTGGACGTGGAGCGCAAGCGTCTCGAAAAGGAGGTCGCGCGCGTCGGTAAGGAAGTGGAGTTTGCACGCGCCAAACTCTCGAACGCGGACTTCGTCGCGAAAGCGAAGCCGGAGGTGATCGCGCAGCAACGCGACAAGCTCGCCGGCGTCGAGGCCACGCTTGCGAAACTCGAGGCGTACCTGGCGGCCGTCTCGGCCTGAGGGAATAGAACGTGGATGCATCGGTAGGGCGTGAGCTGTCGAGCATCCCACCTGGAGGTACCAATGAGAATTCGTACGTTGATGTACGGCGTTTCGGCGTCCGTGTGCGTGCTGCCGCTGCTGGTCTCGAGCATGTCGTCCGCTGACGAGACGGCCGTCGCGCGACGCCTCGCGCTCACGATCTACAGCGATGGATCGGCGCTCGTCGGCGACACGCGCACGCTCTCACTCAAGTCCGGCGAGCAGGACGTCCAGTGGCCCGATATTCCGGCCACCGTCGATGCGTCATCGGTGCATGTGAGCGCGCCCGACGGCGCGCGCATTCTCCTGCAAACGTACCGCTATGACTTCGCGGAAGCGGGGCGCGCACTGGAACTCGCACGCGGGCGCCGCGTCGTGTGCACGACTGAGGACGGCAAGCGCGTGGAGGGCACGCTGTGGGCGATGGACGGCGGCACGCTCACGCTCGCCACGGATAGCGGGTTGCTCTTACTCCAACAGCAGCACCTCATCTCGGTCGAAACACCCACGCCAACGCGTCCCCTCACGCCGCGGCCCACGCTCGCGTGGCGGTTGTGGTCCGGCAAGAGCGGTTCAAGCGACGTCACGGCGACGTACCTGGCGAGCGGTCTCAATTGGTCCGCGGACTACGTGCTCGTATTGAGCGATGACGACAAGCGCGGCAGGCTCTCCGGCGCGGCGTCCGTGAGCAACGCGACGGGCACGGACTTTCGCGACGCGTCGGTGCGTCTCGTGGCGGGATCGCCTCAGCGCGCGCGGGTGCCGCAGCCGATTCTGATGAAGGCGGAGTCGATGGCCTACGCTCGCTCCGCTGATGCAGCGGGTGCGCCTGAGATGGTGCAGGAGCAGACGCTCGACGACTACCACCTGTACACGCTCCTGCGCCGGCTCAGCGTCGGCGACAAGGAGACGCAACGCGTCGCGCTTTTCGACGATGCGTCGGTCAAGCCGCGTCGCACGTACCGTTTCGCGCCGGGTCGCTACTACGGCCGCGGCGGCACGAACATCGTCACGGAGCTAACGCTCACGAACGACGACAAGAACGGACTCGGCATCCCGCTTCCCGCGGGCCTCGTGCGCGTGTACACGAATGCGGAGGGAGGCGAGGTTCTGCTGGGCGAAGGCAACACGGGCCACGTCGCGCGCGGCGACACGCTGCGCGTGGTGGTCGGCACGCCGTTCGACCTGAACGCAACGCGCGAGCAGACGAACGAACGGCGCATCAGCGACCGTGAGCAAGAGCAGTCGTGGCGCACGACGTTCCGCAACCGTCGCACGGACGACGTGACGATCGTCTGGGATGAGCAGCTACAGGGCCGCGAGTGGCGCATCCTCGACTCGTCGCAGACCTACGCCAAGAAGGACGCGAACACGATCACATTCAGTGTACGCGTGCCGGCGGGCAAGGAAG
>CAZEPH010000482.1:0-2332 GCA_964514075.1 uncultured bacterium
TACAAGGGAATCCAATTGGCGATTCGGCGCCGACGAAACTCCGGCGAGTGGGAGACGGTCGCGCTCACGCAACACCTCCGGGACGGTCGAGTGGGACGAACGTCAGCCTCATACCCCGTCGATTCCCCGACGGCAAGCAACAAATACCGATGCGCATCGCGGATGCGATGCGTATGATCCGTCGATTCACACGCGCCCCCGCGTGCCTTCGTTTGCCGCACGGAGGAAGTCGGATGTCACTCTCCATCCCGCCGGTCGCTTTGGCGTGCGAGGAGTATACGCTCGCGAACGGGTTGCACGTGGTGCTCGCTCCTGACCCTGCCGTTCCGCTGGTTGCGATCAACGTGACGTATCACGTCGGATCGAAGGACGAAGCGCCGGGCCGCACGGGCTTCGCGCACCTCTTCGAGCACGTGCTGTTCCAAGGCAGCGAACACGTCGGCGACGAGGAACACTTCGCCTACGTGGAGCAAGCCGGCGGGAGCGCGAACGGTTCGACCTGGTTCGACAAGACGATGTATCACGAGACGCTCCCGTCGCGGTACGTGGACCTGGGCTTGTGGCTCGAGTCCGACCGTATGGGATTCCTGCTCCCCGCGCTCACGCAGGAGGCGTTCGAGGGGCAGCGCAAGGTCGTCAAGAACGAGCGACGATGGCGCGTGGACAACCAGCCGTACGGCTCCTGGCTGGAGCGGCTGCTCGCGCTCGCGTTTCCTCCGGCGTTCCCCTATCACTGGCCGGTGATCGGCTTCATGCCGGACCTCGACGCGGCCACGCTCGCGGACGTGCGTGGGTTCTATCAGCAGTTCTACGGACCGCAGAACGCGACGCTCTGCGTGGCGGGCGCCATGGACACGCACGCGGTGCGTGCAGCGGTCGATCGTTTCTTCGGATCGCTTCCCGGGGGGCCCGCGAAGAGCCCCGTGCGTGTGCCGCTCCCGCCTCTCGCCGCGGAGGTGCGCGACACGGTGAGCGACCGCGTCCCCGCGTCGCGTGTGTTCTTCGCCTACCACGCGCCGGATGTGTCCGATCCGCACGTGCACTCGGTGGACCTCGTGAGCGACGTGCTCGGATCGGGGCGGTGTGCGCGGTTGTACCGCTCGCTCGTGCAGGAGAAGCGCATCGCGCAGGACGTGATGAGTTGGTACATGCCGGGCGAGGCGACCGGACTCATCGTGATCGCGGCGACCGCGCTGCCCGGCGTCGATGCGGGCGCCGTGGAAACGGCGATGAGCGACGAGATCGCGCGCCTCGCAGACGAGGGTCCGTCGAACGAAGACGTGGAGCGCGCGCGCACCGTGACGCTCACGCGTCTCATCCGCGACCTCGAGACGCTGGACGATCGCGCCGAGCGGTTGGCGGACTTCGCCACGTTTCATGGGTCGGCCGCGCGACTGAACGAGGAGCCCGCGCGCTACAACGCCGTCACGCGGGACAGCATGCGCGCGCAGGCGGCGCGCGTCTTCGGGGACGCGCATCGCGCGGTACTGACGTTCGTGCCGGAAGGAGGGCCGGACGCATGACGCCGCCCCTGGATCGGTCGCGACCGCCCGCGCCGGGGCCCGTCGCGCCGCTCGTTCTCCCGCCGATCGACCGGCGCGTGCTGCCGAACGGCATGCACCTCGTCCACGCGGAATACCGCCGTCTGCCGCTCGTGTCGGTGTCGATCGTTTCGCTCGGAGGCGCGGCGCTCGACGCGCCGGGACGCGAGGGCGTGGCGGAACTCACCGCGCAGTGCATGGACGAGGGCGCGGGATCACGCACGTCCGCGCAGATGGCGGCGGCGGCGGAGTCGCTGGGTGCGCGCGTGTCGTCGTGGTCAGGGTGGGACGCGCGCGGCGTGTCGGTGAACGCGCTCGCGCCGGTCGTGCCGCAGGCTCTCGCACTGGCCGCGGACATTCTGCGCGTTCCGTCGTTCCCCGCGCACGAAGTGGATCGCCTACGCACCGAACGCCTCGCGGACATTCAGCAGGAACGCACCGAGCCGGGCACGTGCGCGACCGAGGCGTATCTGCGCACGGTGGCCTCCGGGCATCGCTTCGCGGTGGCGCAAGGCGGAACGCCCGCGAGCGTGCGCGCGTTGTCCCGCGAACATCTGGTCGAGGAGCATCGCACGCGGTATACGCCGTCCCATGCGCGCGTCGTGTCCGTGGGATCCGCAACCGCGGACGAGGTCGCACGCTGGATCACCGATACATTCCCCGCGGAGACGGCACAGCCCGCGGCGAATGGCGCGGTGTCCCCGTTGTCCGCGCCGTCGCCCACGCGGATCGTGTTTCTCGAACGCCCGGGTGCGGTGCAGAGCGAACTACGCCTCGGGCACACGGCGCCG
>CAZEPH010000483.1:0-2330 GCA_964514075.1 uncultured bacterium
ACCGGCAAGGTGATGGGCGCGGTGATGGCGCAGGTGAAGGGGCGCGCGGATGGGGGGGCGGTGGGGGCGTTGGTGAAGAAGGCGTTGGGGGGATAGAGTGCGGCGACGTGGTTGATGGCGGCGCGACTCCGGAGTAGGCTGAACCTATGAGCGAGCCAATTGTCACGATTACGCCCGACGTACTCAGCGGTGCGCCTGTGTTTGCGGGGACTCGCGTCCCCGTTCAGGCGCTGATCGACTACCTCGAAGGCGGGGAGACCATCGAGGATTTTCTAGACGGTTTTCCCACAGTTCGGCGAGAACAAGTCATCGCCTTTCTCGATGAGGCTGCCGCTCGGATGGTCCCCAGGGCGTCGTGAGGATTCTGCTCGACGAGTGCGTTGACCGCCGGTTCTCTCGCTACATCGACAATCACGATGTGCACACGGTACCCGGCTACGGTTGGGCCGGGCTCAAGAACGGTGAGTTGCTTCGTCGAGCGCAAGCGGAGTTCGACGTGTTCGTCACCGTCGACAAGAACCTGCCGTCGCAACACGATCTCGCGCGACTCTCGATCGCAGTGATCGTACTTCAGAGTCGATCCAACCGCCTCGCCGACCTGCAACGTGTCGTTCCCGAGTTTCTTCGGACACTCGGAAGCGCAAAGGAAGGCGCTGCAACATGGGTTGGGGAGGGTGACGACCCGCAGTGAAACGGACGGTTCACCGGTCGTCGGGGATCGCGTCGTGCGTGACGATCTCGTACTTGATGCCGTCGGGGTCCTTGAAGAAGAACGCGTAGTATCCGGCCGGCGTGTACTCCGGATACTCGCGGGGCGGGGAGACGATCACGGCGCCGATGCCCGCGATGCTCTCGTGTAGCCGGTCCACCTCCGCGCGCGTGTCCGCGTGAAACGCGAAATGGTGCAGCGCACCGGGCCGCCTGCGATGAACGACGTCGCTCTGCAGCTCCTTCCGCGGCGACGAGATCGCAAACGAGAGAAGCGCGTGCGTGTACTCGACCACGTGGAGATCGTGCGCGTCGATCGTCGCGCTCACGCGCTTGTCGGGGCTGAAGCCGAGAAGCGGAAGCAAGCGGTCGTAGAACGGCACGGCCGCCGCCATGTCGCGCACCGTGATCTGGATGTGGGAGACGACGGGTTTCATCGGGCTAGATCATCCAACCCGGGATCGCGGCCGCTTGCCGGATCCACGCGACGAGTTGCTCTTCGTCGAGATTGTCCGGGTGAATGTTGATCCACCGCGCTTCCGGGCCCGCGCCTCCGGACGGAGGGGGCCTCAGCTCCGTGCCGCTGAAGAACGTCAGCTTGATGTAGTTGGTGAAGACGTGGAGCGACGCGAACCATCCCAGGCCTTCGACGCCATAGAAGGGGGAGTTCCACTTCACGGCTTTCTTCACGCCGGGGACGGTGCGCACGATGAGCGCGTCGAGCTGGCGCGCGAGGTCGCGCCTCCAGCCAGGAATCGCCGCGATGTACGCGCGCACGGGCGCGTCGCCGTCGGCCTTTGCGATTTGCGGGTTGCCGCCGGTGAGGAGTGTGACGGGCTTGCGCTTCGTGGCCGCAGAGCGTGTGCGTGTGGTTGAGGCGGCGCGTGTGCGCGTGGACTTCTTGCTCGTCGCCGCGCCCTTCTTCGCCGGGCGTGTCCTGTCACTTGCCGAAGCCATTGTCTACTCCTCTCGAAACGAACGTCGCCGCGAGTCTAGACAAGAAGCTTGACCATGAACACATTGAAGTCCGTCGCAGCGTAGTCGCCGAACGGGCCGCTCCACTCGAAGCCGTTGCGCAAATACAGCGCATGCGCGGGCTCGAAGGCCGGGCCCGTGCCTGTCTCGAGGAAGAGACGCGTGTATCCGCGCTGACGGGCCGCGCGCACGATCTCGTCGAGAATAGCTTGCCCGACACCGCGACGCAAAAAGGCCGAGCGCGTGCGCATGGATTTGATCTCGCCGGTGAGAGGATCGAGCTCCTTCAGTGCGCCGCACCCGCAGACGGCGCCGTCGATCCAGGCCGTCCACAACGTGACGTTCGGCGCTTGCAGATCCGCGATTGCGAGTGCGTGGACGTGGCCGGGCGGCGAGGTGTCATGCATGCCGGAGAGATGTTCGGCGATGAGCGCGCGAGTCTCTGCGGAGGAGAGGTCATCTTGGCGGACGGTGATACTCACGACGCGGTCTTCTGTGCGAGCAGACGCGTCCCCGCGACGACCAAACGATACCCGATGTCGAGTTCGGTACGATCGAGAAGATGCGCGTACTGCTGGTGCCATTTCCCGGAAGCAAGGTCTCGTTGCAGCGCCGCGAGACCGTCCTCCACGCCCTCGATTTTCGAG
>CAZEPH010000484.1:0-2322 GCA_964514075.1 uncultured bacterium
CAAACGCGTGCGGCGAAGAGCCTCATTCAGCAGCAGGCGCAGCAGCAGTCCTCTGGCGCACCACCGACGACTGCCCCGCCCACGACCGCATCGCCAGCTCCCAGTCAGCCGAGTGGCGGCGGCACCCCGGCGCAAACACCGCCGGCAACGGGGACCACACCCTAGCGCGAACAGGCGCGAACCGATTAGGCCCGGATGGTGGAACTTGGTAGACACGTACGTTTGAGGGGCGTATGGCGCAAGCCGTGGGAGTTCAAATCTCCCTCCGGGCACCACCTGAACCGGCATCTCGCACAGAGGTGCCGGTTTTCGCTTTCAGAGCTTCGTGCGGCGCACCGTGCGCGCGAGAGCGAGCAACGACTCCTCCGGGGCGCGTCCGACGAGCGTGAGCAACATCCCTGGCTCGTCCCACACGATGACGGTGTCGCGGAGGCCTTTCTTCGCGGCTTCCGCGGACGACACGTAGAAGCGCTCCCCGTCGACATCGCGGCGGCGATAATCTGTGAGCGTGCGCGGTGCGAATCGCTCCTGAAAGACCGACGCCGTTCCGACGGCGCTGCCGCGCACGAGAACGTGCAATTGGTGCTCGTTGAACGCATGCCCGATGCGGGCGCGAAGGGGTGCGACCCCCGCCCGCGCGAGCCGAGCGGCGAGACCGGGCCGCAAGCGTAAGCGGGCGGCGATGGACTCCGCCTCCGCCACCACGGCGGGAGACGGGTTCGCGCGGTTCGCCTTCTTTGCGGCCGACTCGTGCTGCGCCACATACGATCGACCGAACGACGCCGCGGTGTTCGTGACGTCCGGCACGACGCGCGACAGCGCGATCATCCCGACGGCGAAGACGAGAACCGGTAGAAGCCAACCGATCGGTGACGCCTGTCGCGGAAGCGTCCGCCGCCGCCTCGAGAAATCCGGATAGAACTCCTCGGGCTGGAGTTCGCGCGGCGCCGGCCGGTCGTCCGACTCGGACATCTACAAGCGAAAGGCGACACTGACGATGACGCGGTCGTCGCTCCGGTTCTCTCGGAATGCACCGGGCGTGGGCGAAAGCGCCTCGCGCTCGTACGACTCGTGCGTCCACGCCGCGTCGATCGTGAAGGCGTCGGCGACGAGGTACCCCGCACCGAGGCTGACGGCGCTTCGATCCTTCATCGCGTCGACCGGAACGTAGACGGTGCAGTCGCCCGTGTCCGCCACGTCAGGGAGGAACCGCACGCGCAGCGGTGTGGACTCGTATCCCGCGCGCAGGCGGAGCAGCGAACGCGGCACCCACCACTCGATCCCGGCGCGCAGATCCGAGGTGGCTTTATACGCGTCTTGGTCGCGATAGAGCACGCGTCCGAAAATGGGGTCCGCGTTGTACTCCAACTCCGTCCAATCCGTAAACGAGACATCGGCCGCGATGATGATCGACGGTGGTGTCATAGCGATGCCGGCCGCGAGCGTCGCCGGCAGGCGAAACTCCTGGTCGGTCAAGCGGAACTGTCCCTCCCCGTCGCGGCCCGTTCCGCGGAATGTGAGGTGACGCGGCAGCGTGATCGATGTACCGGCGCGGGCGTAGCGGGACAGGCGAAACAACGCGCCCAATGTTGCGCCGAAAGTGGATCCAGTCGTGCGCGTCTCCAGGAAGTCCGACGCCACGGCGCCGCCCGTGGTGACCGACACCTCGCGCATGCGCCGGGACGGACCACGCTCGTAGAAGATCGAACCGCCCATGGACACCTCGCGGGCAACGTCGACCGCAGCGCCCACGCGATAGATGCGCAGCCCGCCGACCTCGCTCACGCGGTCCTGCACCGTGGTCTCCGGCGTGATCTGCGTAACGCGGACGGTGCGCGTATCGAAGGCGACGGGTTGTTCGTACGACGCACCGAAGACAAAGGAGCCGCGATAGACCGGGAAGGGATACGCGACGGCCAACCCGCTGACCCGCGTGCCGCTCGTGGACGCATCGCGTGTCGTTCCGAGCGAGGTGATCGAGATGTCGCTGCTCGATCGAGAGAGCGATCCGGCCACTTCGATACGACGCACGAGTGCAAGTGTTGCCGGGTTGTTCTGGAGTGCCGACGCATCCGCGCCGACGGCGATCGACGCGTGTCCCAGGCCGGCTGGTCGCGCCCACACGCTCGATTCGGTCAGGAATGGGAGATCCGGAACCGTGGAATCCGCGCACTGCGCCCGTGCGGCCGGTGCCGCCAACGCGAGCATCGCAAGCGTGGCGAAGGCGGCGTCACGCGTGCGCCGGTGGATCATCGCCACAGCCGCCGGCCGGATCCCTTCTTCTTGGACTTCTGGTTCTTGTCGGATGTGCCGGTGGTGTCG
>CAZEPH010000485.1:0-2319 GCA_964514075.1 uncultured bacterium
CACTCGAGCGCGGCGTGCGGAGCGCGACGGCGAGCGTGCGCTACAACATGACGACAGCGCTGAGCGCGGCGGGCGACGGCGGTCGATTGCGCTCGCCCGACGGGACGACGATCGACCGCCTGCGACGGGGAGCGGCGTGGAGCACAGATGCCGCTCGTGCGGAGTTCGCGCGCGAAACGCTCACGCAAGATGCTCCGGGCGGAACGACGCGGCGCCGCCGCGACGTCGTCACGCTCGAATCGCTGCGGGGCGTGTGGAGGCCGAGCGCGCACCTCGTGAACGAAGAGCGGACTGGCGCCGTGCGCGATGGCGCGGTGTCCTGGGACGCGAACCTGGCGGTGGTCGCTCGCGATGACGGAGCGCGCCTGAGCCTCGGCGTCCTCGGGCGCACCGACCGCAGTCTGGGCTCGGGGGTCGGGGGCGTCGACGCGCACGGCCTGCGTGTCGACGCCTCGCGCTCCGCGCGGGACGGAGTCGGAGGACGCGCAGAGATGCTGGTGTGGCGCGGACGCACGAACACCACGCTTCCGCCGTCGCTCGCACGCATCGCCCTGCAAGCGCAGCCGGGCGACGGCGCGGTGCGCGGAGATCTGGTGGCCCGTCTGAGCACGCGCGCCGTCTTCGGCGACCGGCGTTCGGTGCGCTTCGTCGGAACAGGGCTCGGTCACTATGACAGCCTCGGGGTGTTCGTCGGGCGTGGTGACTACGAGGTGTCGATCGGCGCGAGTGCGGACACCGCGCGCGCCTCGGAGTTCTCCGTGGCCATCACGGACGCGATCGAGGGTGCGCGAGTGCGCCCGGGCGGGCTCGTGTCCGCGCTGCGCCTCTCGCACTTCGTGAGCGGTACAGTCGTGAGCGACGTGACGCCCGCGCGGTTGTCCTGGGGTCGCGGCGTATCGTCCGTCCTCGACGATGCGCGCACGAGGAGCGCGTCGATCGCGCTGCGACAGGACGTGGACGTCGACCTGCGCGCGCTCGCCACGGGCACGACGGCCCGGTTTCGGATGGAGCGCCTCGGGTCGGCCGTCGCCCCCTATCTCAACCAGCGACAGGTGCGATCCGATCGGACGTTCTCTCTCCTCGTGCGGCATGCACCGGCGGGCGGCGCCGCGGTGGAGGTCGAGGGAGCGGTGCGCGCACAGTGGGGTGGCACCACGATCGCCCAGAACGTGGGCACCACGCAGAGCGCCTTCCGCGTCAGCGAACACACCGTGCGCCTCACGACGAGCACGCCCTCCGTCGGCCGATGGCGTGGCGATCTCACCGTGGACCTGCTCGGGCAAGACGACCGCGTGCACGACGGACGCGTACGCCGTCTCCGCGCGCAGCCTTCGGTTGCGTGGACGCCACAGGCCGCGACGCGCGTGGCGCTGCGTGTCGTGGGTGTGCGCGAATCGCGCGAGGGGGTGGTGGACGTGGGACTCGGCCCGCTCACCACCTTCGGTCTCAGTACGAGCGAGTATCACGCGGCGGTGGATCATCGCGTTGGAGATCGCGTGACCGTCACCGTGGCGGCGGACGGCACGCACTACACGAGCGGGAGTACGGTGCAGTCTGGCCGGGCGGAAGTGCGTGCGAGTTTCTAGGCTCGTCTTCTGCGCGGCACTGGCGATCGCCAGCGTGGCGAGCGCCCACGACCCGATGCGGGTTGCGCGCACGTCCATCGCGGGCGTCTCGCCGGAAATGGAGCGCACCCTCGCGCCGCTCCTGGTGGGTGCTCCCGGCGTGGAGGCCGCCACGCAACGCATCTTGGACGCTCTCGATGCGCGCGGGTTCCCCTATGCATCGGTGCGGCCGGACCTGCTGGCGCTCGATGCGACGAGCGTGGAGGTGGTCTTGCGCGTGGACACGGGGCCGAGCGCGGTGTTCGGCGACGTCGACGTGCGCGGGGCGCGTGTGACGTCGCGCGCGTTGGTGCAGCGTGTGGCACGCGTGGAAAGCGGCGCACCGTTCACCGCGAGCGCCGTCGAGGCGGCGCGCGCGCGCCTAGCGCGCTCAGGTCTCTTTCGCCGCGTCGACGTGAGTGCGCCGGTGGATTCCGCCGTGGGCGGACGCGTGCCGGTACGCGTCACCGTGGTGGAACCGGCGTACAACAGCGCGCAAGGCGTTCTCGCGTACCTCGGTCGAGGGCAGGGTCTTGCCGGCTTAGCGGACATTGCGCTCGGAAACATCGCCGGACGCGGCGCGTCGGCGCGAGCGCGCTGGCAGAGGCAAGGTGCGGCTCTCACGGAGTTTCAGGTGAGCTATCACGAGCCGTGGGCGTTCGGCACGGGGGTCGGCGTCGGCGCGCAGGTGGGACAACTCGTGCAGGACACGGCG
>CAZEPH010000486.1:0-2304 GCA_964514075.1 uncultured bacterium
GCGCCGTGCGCGCGCGCCGTGCGCATCGCGGCGAAGAGCTGCGCGTCCGTCACGCGGTACTCGTAGACCATGAACGCCTTGAACGACGGCACGCCGGCGTCGATCGCGCGCGGCATCTCCGCGAGCACGTCTGCGCGGGCGTCGGTGAGGATGAGACTCGCGGCGTGATCCACCGCGGCGTCCGCGTCGACGGCTGCGCGCCACCCGCGCAGCGTGTCGACGAGCGATCCCCCGCGCGGCTGCCACGCGAACGCGACGAACGTCGTGGTGCCGCCGCACGCGGCGGCGACCGTGTCCGCGAAGAAGCGATCCGGCTGATCGTCGGACGCGGCGCGCACGTGCGTGTGGACGTCCACCACGCCGGGCAACACGAAGCACTCGCGGGCGTCGATGCGCGGCACGCCGTCCAGCGCCATCTCCGGTTCGATTGCGACGATCTCGCCCCCGCGCACGCCCACATCCGCACGGCGGCTGCCCTCCGCGGTGACGACCGTTCCGCCCGCGACGATCCGATCCACGACGCTATCGTTCTTCGATCAGGAAATCCTGGGCGCCGTTCCACACGACGAGGCGCCCCGCTTCGCGCAACGCATCACGCTGTCCGTCGATGGTCGCGAAGTGATTCCCCGCGAGTTGTCCGAGCTTGCTGGCGAACATCGTGGCGCCGTAGGGGAAGAGGATCTCGCACTCCGAGAGTGTGGCGGGATACACGAGCAATTCGCCCGGCGCGGGGTGCGACGTGTGATTCTCCCACGGTAAGCCGAGATCGAGATCCCCGAGGGGCACCCATGCCGCCTCGCCGCTCCATCGGGCTTGGATGATCTTCTGCCGGAACGGCAGGAGGCGACGGATCGCCTCCACGGATCGTGGAGCGCGCTCCGTCTCCCAGCGCGCGGTGAACATCAGCGACCCGACGGTGATGGTGAGTTGGCTCATGCGCGCATCCTAGCATACGATGCGCGTTCCAAACCCGAGGAGGATCGCATGGCCGCACATTTGTCGACGCATGTTCTGGACACGCAGAGCGGCGCGCCCGCGGTGGGCGTGTGGGTGTCGGTGTATCGCATCAGCGTCAGCGGCACGGCGGCTCTTGCACGCGCCTGCACCAACGACGACGGCCGCGTCGCGAACGTTCTCGGCGAGCCGCTCGCGGCCGGATCGTATCGCCTCGAGTTCGCCGTGGGGGACTATTGGCGTGCTCGAGGCGCCGAGCCGTTCTTCGACGTGATCGCGGTGACGGTCACCGTGAGCGATCTCTCGCGCAACTATCACGTCCCGCTCCTGCTCGCGCCGTTCGGCTGCACGACGTATCGCGGAAGCTGACGTGCGCCTTCCGCCGATCGAGGAGTTGAACGTCATGCCGCGCGAGGCGTTCATGCGCGCGCTCGCGCCGCTGTTCGAAGGAGCGGAGTCCTTGCTCGCGCACGTCGCGGATGCGCGGCCGTTCGCGAGCGACGATGCGTTGTTCGCGTGCGCACGCGACCTGGCGCTCGCGCTCCCATGCGAGGAGCAGCGCGCGCTCCTCGACACGCACCCCGCCATTGGCGCGGGTGCGGCGGCTCTCGCACGTTCGGCGTTCTCCGCACGCGAACAAGGCGCAACCCCCACGACAAACGACGTCGAGGACGAACTGCGCGAGTTGAACGCGCGCTACCGCGAACGGTTCGGTTGCACGTTCGTCGTGTTCGTGAACGGGCGCGCGCGCGCGGAGATTCTGCCGATCCTGCGCGAGCGCCTCACGCGGTCCGCCGACGAGGAACTGCGCACCGGCGTGTCGGAGCACGTGGCGATCGCCCGCGATCGTGCGCGCCGGCTTCGCGGCTAGAGCGTCGCGCGGTCCAACGCGAGCAGCGTGTGGAGGAGCACGTCTGCGCCATTCGCGCAGTCCTCGGGAGACGTGTACTCCCGCGTCGAGTGGCTCACGCCCTCCGCGCTCGGCACGAAGATCATCCCCATCGGCGCGATGACCGAGAGCGACTGCGCGTCGTGACCGGCTCCGCTCGGCATCTCGCGGGATGAGAGGCCGAGGCGCGCCGCACTCGCGGCGACGGCGGTGCGCACGGTGGCGTGCGCCGCAGCGGCGGGCACCGTCGTGCGCATGGTCATCTCGAGGCGGACGTGCGCGTGACGCGCGATGTCGTACGCGCGCTCGCGCAGCGCGTCCGCGGCCACGACGAGACGCGCCATGTCCACGTCGCGCAGCTCGATCGTCAAGCGCGCGGAGCCGGGAATCACGTTCACCGCTTTCGGCGTGATGGTCAGCGCGCCGACCGTGGCCGTGCGGCACAACGCATCGTCCGCGGC
>CAZEPH010000487.1:0-2298 GCA_964514075.1 uncultured bacterium
CCGATGTTCCCGAGCAAGACTTTCAACAATCGCTCCGGGAGCTGCGCGGTCTGCTGGTGTGCAACCACAAGGGCGAGTCCGTACTTGCGCGCACGCGAAAGCAGTCGCTCGAATGACGCGGATGCGGCGATGTACTCGGCGAACTCGTCGACGATGAGACTGGTGAGGCGGCGCTCCGACGGCGCCAGCTCCACGCGGCGCATGGCCGCAAGCTGCACGCGCGTGATGACGAGCTGACCCAGCAACCGCGCGGTCCCGGGCCCGAGGCGGCCGTCCGAGAGCGCGCAGAGCACGACGCCCGCGTTGTTCATTGCGTCGCCGAAGTCGAACGGCGCGCCCGGCGCGCAGAGCATCGTGCGGATCGCGCGCGGGCCGATGAGCCGCGCGAAGCGCGTGACGATGGGCAGGTGGGCGTCCTTCGGGTACGCTGGGTACACATCTTCCCAGAAGTGCCTTGCGTGTGCGTCCGGAAGCGTGGCTGCCACGCTGCGGCGGAATCCCACGTCCTTCCGGTCGAGCAGCCTGCCCGCATCGAGCAGCGTGCTGCCCGGCACGTGAAGCAGTGCGTGCACGGTCGCGCGCAGGATGGCCTCCGTGCGCGGGGCTGCGTCGGTGTCCGCAAACCACAGGCGGAACGCCTCGGTCGTCTCGTCCGTGACGAGGTCGATGTCCTCGCCCGGTGCGGTGTGAAACGGGTTTAGTGGAATGGTGCAGTCGTCGGCCGGATCGAGCAGCACGACGTCGCCGATCCGCCTCCGGGGGACGCGGCCGACGATGTCGTGCACGGTGTCCGCCTCGGGGGTCACGAAGATGAACCCGTTGCCCACGTCCAGATCCTCGTCGGCAAGATTTGTGATGAGCGTAGTTTTTCCCGAACCGGTTTCGCCGATCGCGTAGAGGTGACGCGGCCGCAACGTCGTCGGGAACACGACGTCGACGGGCTCGTCGACGCCAGCGACGATGCGCGTGCCGATGACGACGCCGTCAACGCTGTCGCACTTCTCGCGGATGCGCGCCGCCAGCTCGTCCGGCGTGCATCCGGTATGGATGAGCGCATCGATCTCGCCGGCTGCGAACGCGATGCGGAGCAGGTAGCCAATCTCCTCAGAGAGCCGTCGCATAACCTGGGCGCAACTGCGAAGGCGATCTTGCTCCAGCGCGTTCGCGCGCAACAGGTGACCGCGGGCATCCTGGAGTCGGGACTCACACCACTGAATGATCCCGATCACGCCTGACATAATTACGATCACGGCGATCACGAAGGTTCACCTCCGTTGCCGCCGTCGTTGGGCTCCTGCCGCAGGGCGCGCTCAAGCGTGCGGATGCGGAGCGCCTGGCGGGCGATGAGGTCGGTGGGCGTACTGCTAACCGGACCGCCGGCAGCGCTCTCGACCGCCGACTTCCAGCGGTCGCGCTCCACCTCGGCGTCGCCGACCTTGCGCCGCAGGACCGTGAGCTCGGCTTGAGAGCGGGCGGCCTCCCGTTGGAGAGGGACGATGAGGCCGAGAAGCCGGGTTGAAACGGTCTGGAACGCCACCGATGCGGCACCGAGAAATGCGGCGGCACCGGCCAGCAGCGTGAGCGTGAAGGTCGGCCAGCGCAGGTAGATGGACTTGGTGAGCATCACCAACAGGACAGTCACCACCGTGGCGGCGACGTAGTGCGCCGAGCTGACCGGACGCGACGCGATCTGGTCGACGACGTGGACGATGGATTCGTGCTGCGAACGTTTCACTTGGTCCCTGCCTTTCCGTCGTCGAAGCCCGCTGACGCCGGAGAATCTGCAGTTCAGCCTTCAGGTTGAAGTTCTCGCGACGGAGTTCTTCGAGCCTCGCGGTAAAATGACGGGTCGCCTCCAGCTCCGGCGCGAGCTTGATCTTTGGCGCGCCGCCTGCCCGAACCACGCCGTCCTTCATCATCCACGACGTGCCGTTGCGGCACTCCGCGAGTTCTTTCGCCATCGTCGAGTGGAAGTGGAAAGTCCGGAGCTCTGCATGGGAGGGAAGCAGCGCCTGTCGAACGGCCGGGTTGGACGCGAGCCACGGATTGTCTGTGAGGAAGTCGCGGATTCGAAGCACGTAGTCCTGAACGGCGAGCACGAGGCGTCCCGTCCTTCGCGCTTCGCGGTTGTAATCTGCAAGCAACGAGATCGTGCTGACGAGGAAGATGCCGACGAACGCCATCACCATGACGGCGGCGGCGCACAGCTCGACGACATCGGCCCCGACAAGCTGGCGACCAAAGGGAATGCCCAGCGTCGCAACGCCGAGGGTCAGGATCACGTGCCACGGCTTGAGC
>CAZEPH010000488.1:0-2295 GCA_964514075.1 uncultured bacterium
CCGGTTCCCCATCGGGTCCGCGCAGGCCGCGCGGCTCGACTACGCGTGGAGCGACATGAAGACCTTGGGTTCGGCACAACGCGTCTCGCTGGAACTCACGTTCTAGCGTCGGGAGACACAGCCATGCGTTCGGAGCGGCTCTGCACGGCAGGGCCGCTCTGCGCTTTTCTTCTGACCGCGCTGGTCCTGCCGTTCGCGAGCGGGCTCTCGAGCGCCGACACGCGTCAAGCGTTTCCCGCGGCGAGCGTTGGCGATCTCCACTTCGATCTCGATTACACCGCCTACCATCGCGATCCGGCGAACGCGCACGTAGAGTTTCACGTTCGCATCGCGAACTCCGAGTTGAAGTTCTTTCCGATCGACGCTGGGGGCTACGAGGCGGAGGTGCGCGTCATCGTCGATGCCGTCTCGGCCGACAAGAAGAAGACGACGTACAGCCGGAGGCTGTCGATTCTCGCGAACAGCGCGGACATGGCGGCGAGCCGGGATCAGGCGCAACTCTTGACCGCGCCGTTGGCGCTGGCCCCGGGCGAGTACGACATCGACTTCACGCTCCAAGACATGCACGCGCAAAAGCGCGGGCTGCTGGACGCCATCCGCAAGCGCCAGCGCAGCGGCACGGCCGCCGCGCGTATGTCGATTGCCGCACCGCCGCAGGACGGGGAGTTGCGGGCGAGTTCTCTCCAGTTCGCGTGGCTGGTGATTCCCTCCAACGATGCCGACACGCCGCCGCGTATCGTCTCCAATCCTCCGCGCGTCTACGGGCTCTACGCCTCGACGCTGCACGCGTACGTGGAAGTCTACGACCGCATCGACACGACCGGCGCGACGTATCGGATCGACTCGTCCATCGTCACGGGGGCAGGGGACACGACGTGGGCGGCGAGCGACACGACTGCGGCGCTCCGACCGGCGTTCGGGCACTTCGTCCACGCGGATGTGTCCAGCCTCCCGGCTGGACACTACGTTCTCGGCGTGCGGGTGACGCGGGCGGACGGACGCGGTGTCGCCGCCACCAGCGGCGGCTTCGACGTGCTGTGGCAAGACGCGTCGTGGGGAGCGCTCGACCAGGATCAACTCGACGTCGCTCGCTTCCTCCTGGCAGAGCAGGAGTACGACAGGTTCCGTGCGCTGCGCCCCGGCGAGCGCGAGAAGTATCTCTCGGACTTCTGGCAGCAGAACGATCCAACGCCGGAGACGGCGTTCAACGAACGACGCGCCGAGTTCGAGCGCCGGCTGCGTTTCGCGAACACGCACTACAGCGCGCTCGGGCGGGGCTTCCTCTCCGATCGCGGTCGCATCTACATTCGCCTCGGCGAGCCGGACGACATCAACCGGCACACGCAGCCGATCAACCGCGAGACCATTCACGAGGAACTGGCCCAAACGCGCGGCGGACAGGAGTTGTTGCGCAACGACGTTCCGGCGCAATTGGAGACCGAGCGCAACCGTCCCTTCGAAGTGTGGACGTACGATCGCGGCGGTCACCCGCTCTTCGAGGACGCCGTCGGCGGGCAATCCACCGGTCAAGGGTTGACCTTCGTCTTCGTCGACGAGCAAGGGTGGGGCGACTACATCCTGCGATTCACCACGGAACGCACGAAGTACTGATCGTTCTTCGCCGCGGGTCGTCTTGACACTCCTCGCACCCCTGCATACCCTGCGCATCTTCCCATGCACTCGCCGCACCCTGTCCACCCTTCGGTGTCCTCAGAGGAGAAGCATTCGATGGCCATCAACGTCGGCATCAACGGATTTGGACGCATTGGGCGTCTCGTACTTCGCGCCGCATGGGGATCCGACGTCAACATCGTGGCGGTGAATGACCTCACGGATGCGAAGACGCTCGCGCACCTCCTGCAGTTCGACAGCGTGCACCGAACCTGGGATCGTTCCGTCACGGCGGGCGACGGTGCGATCTCCGTGGACGGCAAGTCGGTGAAGGTCCTCGCGGAAGCGGATCCGGCGAAGCTAGGATGGGGAGCGCTCGGCGTGGACGTCGTCGTGGAGTCCACTGGGCGGTTCACCGATCGCGACAAGGCGGCCGCGCATCTCGCTGCCGGGGCGAAGAAGGTGATCATCTCCGCTCCGGCGAAGAACGTGGACGTGACGATCGCGCCCGGCGTGAACAGCGGCGCCTACGATCGCGCGGCGCATCACGTGTTGTCCGCGGCCTCATGCACCACAAACTGCCTCGCGCCGGTCGCGAAGGTGCTGCACGATTCGTTCGGCATCGAGCGCGGCACGATGACGACGGTGCACGCGTACACGAACGACCAGCGCATCCTCGATACG
>CAZEPH010000489.1:0-2293 GCA_964514075.1 uncultured bacterium
CTCCCAGATGCGCCCACTCCCTGGGGCGCACCGGGCGAACCGCGCCTCGCGGAGCGGCCTGTTCCCGCCGGTGTGCACTACGAAGCGGAAGACGACGGCGCGCCGCAAGTCGGAGACGCTGTCGCGCACAAGTCGTTCGGCGAGGGCGTCGTCGTGGCCAAGGACGGGTCGGGTGCGGATGCGCGTCTCACGATTCAGTTCGCCGCCGCCGGACGCAAGAAGATCGTGGCGCGCTACGTGTCGCCGGCGCACAGAGGGTTCGATGTCCATTAGCCGCGACGACGTGCAGCGCGTCGCGGCGCTCGCACAGCTCTCGCTCACGCCCGAGGAGGAAGCGCGCATGGCCACGGAACTGGGTGCGATCCTCGAGTACATCGAGATGCTGCGTGCCGTGCCGACGGACGGCGTTGATGTGACGACGCATCCGGTGCCGCTCGCGGACGCCCTCGACGACGACACGCCCCGCGAGGGGGTGGCAGCGGCGGATGCGCTGGCCCATGCCGAAGACGCGGACAGGGAGCGCAGTCTCTTCCGCGTTCCGCGGGTGGTGTAGCCATGCTCGCACGGACGGCGCTCGAGTGCGCACACGACGTGGCGACAGGTACGGTCTCCGCGGAGGAGATCGTGCACTCGGCGCTCGCGCGAGCGGAGGAGGCGCGCGCGCACTTCAACGCGTTTCTCACGATCGACCACGAGGGGGCGCGGGCGGCCGCGCGCGCGGTGGACGCGGCGCGGGCGCGCGGCCACGCTCTCGGTCCGTTGGCGGGCGTCCCCGTGGCGATCAAGGACAACATCGCAACGCGGGGGCTCTCGACAACGTGCGCGTCGCGCATTCTTGCGGGCTACGCTCCGCCGTACGATGCCACCGCGATCGCTCGCCTGCGGCGCGCGGGCGCCGTCATCATCGGCAAGACGAACATGGATGAATTCGCCATGGGGTCCTCGAACGAGAACTCGGCCTACGGCGCCGTGCGCAATCCGTGGGCGCTGGATCGCGTCCCGGGCGGATCGTCGGGCGGATCGGCGGTGAGCGTAGCGGCGGGCGTCACGCCGCTGGCGCTGGGCTCGGACACAGGCGGATCCGTGCGCGAACCCGCCTCGTTCTGCGGCGTGGTGGGATACAAGCCGACGTACGGTCGTGTGTCGCGCTTCGGTCTGGTTGCGTTCGGCTCGTCGCTCGATCAGATCGGATCGTTTGCGCGCACGGTGCGCGATGTCGCCGCCCTGTATCAGGCGATCGCGGGTCCGGACGAGCGCGATGCCACGTCGGTGCGCGAACCCGTCCGCAACGTGGCCCTGGACGGGGACGTGCGCGGTCTCCGCCTGGGGGTGCCGCGGTCGCTCTTGACCGATGGCGTGCACCCGGACGTGTTGCGCGCATTGGAGGAGTCGGTGCGGGCGCTGGCGGAGCGCGGCGCGAGCGTCCACGACGTGGAGCTGCCACACCTCCCGCACTGCGTGGCCGTCTACTACATCATCGCGACGGCGGAGGCGTCGTCCAACCTCGCGCGGTTCGACGGCGTCCGCTACGGCCCGCGCCGCGCGAACGACGACACGCTCACGGGATTGTATGTCGGCACGCGCACGGCGGGATTCGGTCCCGAGGTGAAGCGGCGCATCATGCTCGGCACGTACGCGCTCTCCGCGGGCTACTACGACGCCTACTATGCGAAGGCACAGCAGGTGCGCACGCTCATCCGCGGCGACTTCCGCGAGGCATTCGCGCGCGTGGACGCGTTGCTCCTGCCCGTCGTGCCGACGCCGGCGTTTCGTTTGGGCGAGCGCATCACCGACCCTCTCGCCATGTACCTCACCGACGCGTTCACGATCCCCGCGAATCTCGCGGGCGTGCCCGCCGTCTCCGTGCCGACGGCCCTCTCCGCTGATGGTCTGCCAATCGGCACGCAGATCATTGGCGATGTGCTGCGCGACGACGTCGTGCTGCGCGTCGGCGCGGCCCTCGACGATGCGATGGGATGGAACGCGCGCATTGCTCCGAGCGGGGTGACGGCATGATCGTCCGGGGCTACGAGGTTGTGATCGGCCTGGAGACGCACGTTCAACTGCTCACGCAGACGAAGATGTTCTGCCGCTGCAGCGCGCGCTTCGGCGGCGCGCCCAACTCGCACGTGTGCCCGACGTGTCTCGGACTGCCGGGCGCGTTGCCGGTGCCGAATGTGCGCGCGATCGAACTGGCGCTGCGCATCGGTCTCGCGGTGGACGCGACGATTCACGAGCGCAGCGTGTGGGCGCGAAAGAACTACTTCTACCCGGATCTCCCGAAGGGCTACCA
>CAZEPH010000490.1:0-2288 GCA_964514075.1 uncultured bacterium
GTGGCGCCTCGGGACGGACACGGCGGGACAGATCAACAGTGCGCAAGACCTGCTGCTGCACAACTTCCTCACCTCGGGTCACCCGGTGTACGTCGAGGGTAACGACTACGCGCGCGATCACCCGACGTCGCTTCTGCTCACCGACTTCGGTGCTCGCTTCAACAACGACGGAAATCCGTCGTCGGTCGGAACGGTGGATTCGCTTCTCGGCTTCGCCACGTCGTACGCGTCCGGCCTCGTCTTCGACTTTCCCTTCCAGTCGCCGGAAGACAACTTTCCCGACGACATCCTGCCGTGCCTTTCGCCGTGCCGGCCCGGCGTACTCTTGTTCGACGACCAGAACGGTCCGGGCAAGGGCGTGTCGTACCCGTCGGAGAGCGGCGTACCGGCCGGGCATCGCGCGGGCCGCGGCGCGACGTCGTTCCTGTCGGTGAGCTTGACGGGATTCATCGACGAACAAGGCCTGTCGACACGACGGGAGTTCATGCGCCGCACGCTCGGCTACTTCGGCCTCGGCGCAACCGCTGTGGAGCCGAACACCCCGTTGACATGGGGGCAGATCAAGAGTCTGTACCGCTAGCCGGTACCGGTTCGTCGAGCGCGATGTCCTGCATCGCCTCGGCGAGCAACCGGCGGCCGTCCACGCCGGCCCACCGTGCTATCTCGGGGTCCGCATCCAGACGCGCGTGCAATGCGCGGATGCGGCGCAGAATATCGGCGCGACGCACGCGCCACCCACTCCGCGCAACCGGGTCTTCCAGGTCCCGCACGCTGTCGCGCAACGACTGAACCGCTGCGCGGAGGTGCGCCCACGCAAGCGTGGTCGCCCCGTTCGCTTCCTCGACCTCGCCCAATCGGAGCGCCGCGCGCTGGAGTTGCTCCGCCGTTCCGCTGCGCGTCGCGGATTCCAGTGCCTCTTGCGCGGGGAGACGATCCGCGGTGCCTCCGCCTTCCGCTCGGCCGAGGCGGAGTTCACACACTTCCGGTCCCATATCCGAACGCAGTGCGCGTGCCAGACACGCGGCGCGCGCACGATCCGCGTCCTCCTTGCGACCCGATGCCCTCAGCAAAGCCACGGCAGCGACGCCCAATCGCACGACGTCCCGGCGGTCGCCGGTGTCGCGGGCGGAACGGCCCGCCCGGAGCAGCATCTCGAGGCACTCGTCCGGCGGGCGGCCGGATGCGGCGTGGGCGACCGCGGTCCATCGCGCGATGCGCGGGCCCGGCGCGGCCGTTTGCAACTCGGGCAGCGCCCGCAACGACGCGAGGCGCTCCGCGGCGCGGGTGGGTTGACCGAACGCACACAGAGCTTCCACCACGGCGAGCGTGGCGTTGGTTCGCTCCTCTGCATCGCTCACCGCATCCACGGCTGCGTCCAGGCGGTGCAAAAGGCGCCACGCGTCCGCCATGTGGCCGACGCTGAGGCACCACACGAGGCGCAGCGCGTCGGCGCGTGCCTCAAGCCCCGGTTCGTCCGCGGACTCGGCCTCCTGCATCACGAGCGTCAGCATGCGATCGCACTCCGTCCAGTCGCCGCGATCCAAGAGAATCTCGGCGATGTTCGTCTTCGCGGTGACTGCCGTGAGCGGTCCGGCGACCGCGGCCACCGTCGGCAGGCTGGATTCGTACGCGCGCTGCGCGGCGGCCAGCCGTCCGCGCGCGCCGAGGACGTTGCCGATGTTGATTTGGCAGAGGACGACGCCTTGTTCGTCCCCGCGCTCGCGCCAGTGCGAGAGCGCCGTCACGTGACACCGCAGTGCGAGACGGAAGCGTCCCAGGAGCAGGAACGTGTTGCCGGCGTGCATGAGCGCCTTGAGCCGCGTGTCCTCGTCGACGCCGCGCCCGCGGCGAATCGCTTCGATGTCGCGCCGGACCGCGGCGCGATGATGCCCGAGGATCGCATGCAAGCGCCCCGCGTTCGCCAGCCCGCGGACGACGCGGGCATCCGCGCCGTCCGCGCGCCATTGCGCAATCGCGCGTTCGACGTGCGCGAGCGCACGTCGATACTCGCCCATCGTCCAGAGCGTGAGACCGAGGTCATTGTGTGCGGCCGCTTCCTCGGACCGCTGTGCGCCGGCGCGGGCGAGCGTGAGGCGTTCCTGGTCACACGCCAACGCGCGCGCGGGTTCCCCCGAGAGACGGTACGCGCTGGCCATGCGCCGGAGGATCGAGATGAGCGCCTCGCGCCACGGCGGATCCGCCGCGCCCGCCGTCTCGCGGAGTGCGCGACCCGCGCGATCCGCGAGACGACACAGCTCCAGTGTATGCGTGTGAGCGTGGAGTGCGCG
>CAZEPH010000491.1:0-2287 GCA_964514075.1 uncultured bacterium
GAGAATGCGTCCGTCGTCCGCGCTGACGCGCATGTAGCTCACGCCGTCCTCGCACACGTCGACGACGGTCTGCGCGAGGATGTCTACGCGCTGGCGGGGCGAGGGAATGGCATGCAGCAGTGCGGGAGACGCGTCGATACCAGGGAAGACGACCGCAAGGCGGTGGCGACCGCACGGCAGCGTGCGGATGGCGTAGAAGTCGGGCAACACGAGGCCCGCACGATACGCGGGGCACCGCCGACCGTCAACGCACCGCCGACGATGAATTGACGCTGTCTCGGGCCGGTTGATACCATCGTGCCCAAGGCATCACCACCACAAGGAGGCGGAATCACGAACATCTCGCACAGACGTCCTTCGCCGCGCATCGTGCATGCGCCCCGTCTCACCGCATCCGCGTCATCCGCCGCTCGAGTGTGTCCATGAGCGACGACCTCGTTCAGAGCATCTCCATCGCCAACATCGATCCGCTGTCTCTCCTCGGTCAAAATGATGCGACGCTGCGCGCGATCGAATCGCACGTTCCCGTGGAAATCGTCCTGCGCGATAGCCTGCTCACCGTACGGGGCCCCGAGCGCGACGTGCGCTGCGCCGCCTCCGTGCTGCACGAACTCATCGCCATGGTGAAGAGCGGCGCGTCGGTCGGCGACAGCGAGGTGAACTACCTGCTCGGCCTCGATAGCGCGCAGGTGAGCGGCGCGGGTGCGCGCCTCGCATCGTCGGGCAACGGCGGCCTGGCGCTCAACGTCGAGAAGAAACTCATTCGCCCCAAATCGCGCGGCCAAGAGGAGTACCTGCATGCCCTGCTCGAACACGACATCGTGTTCTCGATCGGGCCCGCGGGGACGGGGAAGACGTACATGGCCGTCGCGGTCGCGTTGCACATGCTCCGCACGAAGCGCATCGATCGCATTCTGCTCGTGCGCCCCGCGGTGGAAGCGGGGGAGAGTCTCGGCTTCCTCCCGGGCGACATCCGCGAGAAGGTCGATCCATACCTGCGGCCTCTCTACGACGCGCTGCACGACATGCTGCCGTTCGAGAAGACGCGGCGGTTGCTGGATCTGGGCGTGATCGAAGTCGCGCCGCTCGCGTTCATGCGGGGTCGCACGCTCTCCGACGCGTTTGTGATCATGGACGAAGGACAGAACGCCACCGTCGGGCAAATGAAGATGTTCCTCACGCGCCTCGGGATGGGATCGCGGTGCGTGATCACCGGCGACGTCACACAGATCGACCTGGTGGATCGAGAGGCGTCGGGGCTCGTGCAGATCCAACCGATCCTCTCCCGCGTGCGCGACGTCAAATTCGTCTACTTGAACGAGGTGGACGTGGTGCGTCACCGCTTGGTGCGGGACATCATCCGCGCGTTCGAGGAGCACGACCGAAACCAGGAGGGGCGGCCCGTGCAGTTGCGTCTCGAGGCGTCGCCCGGATCGCATCCCCGCGAATGACGCGCGGCGCGCGCTGGGAGATCACCACGGGGGTGACGGCCGCCGCGCGCCGCACACGCATGGTGAACCGCACGGGGGTGCGCCGGCTCGTGCGCCGCACTCTGGAGAGCGAGGCAGCGCCGCCGATCGCCGTGTCCGTGACGATCGTGAGCGATCCGGAAATCCGCGAACTGAACGCGCGACATTTGGGGCACGATCGCGTGACCGACGTCATCAGCTTTGAGATGCCGGCGGCGGGCGACGGCGCTCCCGCCGCCGGTGACGTGTACGTGTCGGTCGATCGCGCGCGCGCGCAGGCGCGTGCGCGACGCCGGCCTCTCGAGAAGGAACTCCGTTTGTTGATCGTGCACGGCGTGCTGCACTCCCTGGGGCACGACGACGAGCGCGCCGGCGCGCGCCGCCTCATGCGTGCGCGCGAACGCGCGGCGCTCCGTCGCGCGGCGGACACGCCTCCGCTCCTTCCGTGACGTTCCCCGTCCTCGAGTTCGCGCTCTGCATCGCCGCTATCGCGTGGCTGTCGATGGCGGAGGTCGCGTGTTTTTCCCTCTCGCGCATCGAGGTGCGGCGCCTCGCGCAGTCCGATCCGCGCGGCGCCGTGCTCGCGAAACTCCTCGCCGACCCGCCGCGCGTGTTCTCCACCATCGTCACCCTCAACACCGCTGCGTCCGTTGGCGCATCGACCGCGGCCGTGGCGATCGTGGAGCACTGGGTCCCGCTCAGCGGGACCGCGCTCGTCGCCGCGACGACCGTCGTCGCGAGCCTCGTGCTGCTGATCGCGGGGGACATCACGCCGAAGACGTTCGCCGTGCACCATGCAGACGCGGTGGCTCTGACGG
>CAZEPH010000492.1:0-2286 GCA_964514075.1 uncultured bacterium
TGTCGCCCGCACCTCCCGGAGGTTGTGTGGTCGTGGGGACGGCGGTGGGAAGCCGAGCGCGCGATCGATGTGGCTCGGCGGCCAACGGGAGGTTGCGGGATCACTTCCACCGCTGCTACATTTCGCGGGCACTCCCCAGCTTCATCCCCTCAGCCAAGGAGCATGCCCTGAACGGTCACCAAGCGATGGGCGCACCGCACGCGTGGGTCGCAGAAGCGGAACACCAGATCGGGCTCATCAAGAATGTCCGCGGGGTTCGCATCGTCCTCACGCGGGACGGTGACGTGTCGGAGGTGTACGTCGTCGCTCACCCCGGGCGCGACGCCAAGTTGATCGTGCGCGATATCGTGGGGATGTTCCACGTCATGCACGGCCGCGACATCGATCACCGAAAGGTCAGCGTAACGATGATGCCGGAGGACGAGCAGACCGGGAAGATCGTCGACGCGTTCCCGACCGGCGAGGCCGAGACGGACGCCGTGTCCATCCCGCGCCTGCGCTTCGAGGGCGTGAACCTGCAATTGCGCGGCACGAGCGTGCGCGTCGAGGTGGACCTGCGCCTCAACAAGGCGCTCATGCGCGGCGTATCGACGGGGAGTCTGCGCACGGGATCGTTGCCGCGGCTCGTCGCGGACGCGACGTTGCGCGGCGTCCAGCAATACGTCGACCCACACGTCACGCTGGAATTGGAGGATGTGCTGGTGGTGCAGACGACGTTCGGCCAGGCGGCCGTCGTCGGTGTGCGCGTCATGGAAGGACGCGCACCGCGCGAACTCTTGGGCACAGCATTGGATCGCGGGGATTTGCACCAGGCGACGTCCATCGCCACCTTGGACGCGGTGAATCGGGTGTTGGGGATGTTGCCGCTGCGCGAGCCCGCGGAGTACATCGTCGACTAACGGCGCGGCATGCGCCCTGCTCATACATCGTCGCCGCGGGCGGGGACGATGTGGGGAGGAGGAGCGTGTGTGGTTTCGTCGGTGGGTGGTCACGGCGGCAGTGTTCTTCGCGTGCGGAGCGCGTGCGCACTCGGCAGAGTGGTGGATTCCTCCCGCGATGCGCGACACAACGTACCAATGGCCCTCCGTTGCTCGGTGTGGTGAGGGGTACATCATCGCCGCCGTGCGCGAGATGCCGTCGGGTGCGGAGATCGTGTGCGTTGCAGTGGACAGCACGGGACGCGCGCAGGGTCCCATTCGGTTGATCGCGCACTCCGCGGAACGATCCAGCATGGGGCCGCCCTGCGCCGCCCGCACCGCAGACGGCGCGAGCATCGTCTGGGAGCAATCCAACCGCGCGTGGTCGCGCGTGTGGCGAACGAGGGTGTCCGCGCTCGGCCAGCCGGATACGCCACAGCCCGTCTCCTACGAGTTCGTGCGCACGCGCGGCGCGCTCCCGCGCGTCGCGCCGGTTACCGGGTTCGGCGACGAGTTCATCGTATGGACGGAGTGGACCAGCACTCCTCCCTGCGCGCGCGCCGTGTGGTGGCGCGGTGGGAGACCGGCCGGCCGGGAGTGGCGCATCTGCTCGTCGACCGGGGCCATCAGCGCACCGGATTGCGCCGCGGGAGCGAACGGCGTCGCGCTCGCGTGGATCGAGGGGGACGGCACAGAGCGCGTCATGACGGGCACGATCGCGCCGTTGGACACGGTTGTCGTCGACCGGATGGAGGCATCCGATTCGGGCGTTCTGGTGCACCGCGCACGGCCGCGGATCATGTGGGACGATCGGCGTGGCGCCGTACTCGTGTGGTCGGAGGCAGAGGACGCGCGCCTACGGGTTGCCCTCCGGTCGATCGGGCACGACGGCATGTGGAACGCCTTGCAGCATCCGGGAAGCGGGGAGAGCGGACACGAACTCGCCCCATGCGTGAGCGTCGCGAGCGGGAACGCGCTCCTTTGCGTGTGGGAGGAGGCCGATGCCCGCGTGGTTGGGAGAGTGTGGGGGGCGTCGGGAGCCGAGAGCGTCGCCTTCTCGGAGGGCGCGGGCCACACGCCGAGCGTTGCCGGAGCCGCGTGCGCGTGGATCGAAGACGGCGATGCACGCGAGGCACGCGAGACCGTGGGGGTTCGCGGGATCGTCCTGCGGCCTGGGACTCCAACGGGACCGGTCTCGGCGCCGAGCAGTCGCGCGCTCGCCATTCGGTCCACCGTCGATCCAGCCACTTTCGCCGTAGACGGTTGGCTCGAGAGAGGCGATCGCATTGCGGTCGTCCGTCCGGACGGACGGAGAGTGGGAAAGGATATCGTGGTGGAGGATGCAGGCTCCGCGTCTAGGCGGTTCACC
>CAZEPH010000493.1:0-2285 GCA_964514075.1 uncultured bacterium
GAGAAGCGGGCCGCACTTCTCCCCGAGACGCTGCATCGCGCCGACGAAGTCCCGTGCGTCCGCCCGCGCCGCCTCGCCGGCCAGTTGCGCGTCGTGCGTGATCGACCGGGGGAACTTCGCCGCGAATGTAAACCCGCGTGGTGTCGCTCGGCCCCACCCGTCGACGACTTCCGGGCGCGGCGTTGCGTAGAACGTCGAGTCGATCTCCACCGCGCGGAAGACGCGGGCGTACTGTGCGAGGAAATCGCGCGGCCCGGTTCCGCGCGCATAGAACGGTCCGACCCAGTCCGCGTATGCGAAGCCTTGCGTACCCAGCGTGAGATGTGGGATCGGATCGAGTTCGCGCGCGAGCTCTGTGAACAGCGCGAGCTGCGGGGCGGAGGGATCGCTCATGGGACGACTGTGCGCGATCGACGCGGCCGCATCAAGCGCTTCCCCGGCGGCGCTTCACGACCGGATTCCGTACGCGTCCGGTGTGGTATCGTGCCGCGTTCGTCCATGCCGTGTCGCCCCGATCGTGAGGATTCACACGTGACACTTCAGACCTCCTTGCGCGGCATCCCGCTCAGCGTGCCGAGCCTCGCCCTCCTGGCCGGCGTTGCACTCGCCGCCCCTGCGCCGCCCGACACCGCCTCGTGCACCGCGGCCGCCTGGAACGTGAGCAACCCACCCGGCCCGCGCACGGACGCGCGCATCGACGCCGACGAAGGAACGTGGATGAGCGTCGACGTTTCTCCGGACGGCGCCACGATCGCGTTCGATTTCCTCGGAGACATTTACACGATCCCCCTGGCCGGCGGCGAGGCCACGCCCGTCACGTCCGGTATCGCGTGGGACGAGCAACCGCGCTTCTCGCCCGACGGCGCGCGCATCGCGTTCACGTCGGATCGCGACGGCGGCGACAACGTGTGGATCGTGGACCGTGACGGGTCGCACCCGCGTCAGGTCACGAAGGAATCGTATCGCCTCGTCAATTCGCCGGCGTGGTCGCCCGACGGAGAGTACATCGTCGTGCGCAAGCACTTCACGAACACGCGCTCCATGGGTGCCGGCGAGTTGTGGCTCTATCACCGGACCGGCGGCGGCGGCGTGCAAATGACCAAGAAAGCGAACGACCAAAAGGACCTCGGCGAGCCGGCGTTCTCGCACGACGGACGCTACGTCTACTTCAGCCAGGACGTCACACCTGGGCCGGTGTTCGAATACAACAAGGACTCCAACAAGGAGATCTACGCGATCAACCGGCTGGATCGCGTGACCGGCGACATCGACCGGATCGCCGGTGGTCCGGGCGGCGCGATTCGCCCGACGCCATCCCCGGACGGCCGATCGCTCGCGTTTATTCGCCGCGTCCGTTTTCAGAGCACGCTCTTCGTGCAGGATCTCGCGTCCGGTGCGGAGCGCGCCGTGTGGAGCGGACTCGAGCGCGACATGCAGGAAATCTGGGCGGTGCATGGCGTATATCCCGGCATGGCGTGGACGCCCGATTCGCGATCGGTCGTCGTCTGGGCGGCGGGACGCATTCATCGCATCGACATGGCCACCGGCGCCGATCGCATCATCCCCTTCCACGTCGCCACCACGCGACAGATCACGGAGGCCGTCCGTTTCCCTGTGGCAGTCGCGCCGGATTCCTTTCACACGCGCATGCTGCGGTGGGTCGCGCCGTCGCCGCAGGGCGATCGCGTCGTCTTTCAAGCGCTCGGCCGCTTGTGGGTTCGCGATCTTCCGCGGGGCGTGCCGCGCCGCCTCACGCGGCAGGACGATCACTTGGAGTTCTATCCGTCCTGGTCGCGCGACGGGAAGTGGATCGTCTACACGACGTGGGACGACTCGCTGCTCGGGAGTGTGCGCCTCGTCGCCGCGCGCGGCGGCGAGGGGCGCGTGCTGACGCGCGAACCGGGCCACTACGTCGAGCCCGCGCTCTCCCCCGACGGTCGGGTCGTCGTGTATCGCAAGTCGAGCGACGGCTATCTGCGATCGCCGCTGTGGTCGCGCGACCCGGGAATATACATTGCACCCGTGAACGGTGCGGCGGCGCCGCGGCGCATTTCCCGCGAGGGCGGGCAACCGCAATTCGGCGCGGCGAGCGATCGCGTGTATCTGTTCACGGCCGGCGGAGCGGACGGAGATGACCGCACGCTGTTCAGCCTGACGCTCGATGGCGCCGACCGCCACGACGTGCTCCACGGCGGCTACCTGACAGACGTCCGCATTTCCCCCGACGAGAAGTGGGTCGCATTCACGCAGCGCTTCAATGCCTACGTCGCGCCGCTCGTGCGCAC
>CAZEPH010000494.1:0-2278 GCA_964514075.1 uncultured bacterium
GAAGAGTCACACGGAGAAGACCGCGCTGCTCCTGCGCCTGCTCGACGTGGAAGACGGCACGGTGCTCGTGTTCACGCGCACGAAGAGCCGTGCGGAAACACTCGCGCACACGCTGCGCCAGCGCGGACACCACGCCGCGCGCATTCACTCCGATCTCACGCAAGGCGCGCGCGAGCGCGCGCTGGACGGCTTCCGCAGCGGCTACTATCGCATTCTCGTGGCGACGGACGTCGCGTCGCGCGGCATCGACGTGGATCACATCGCACACGTCGTGAACTACGACTTGCCGCTGACGGCGGAAGACTACGTGCACCGCGTGGGGCGCACGGCGCGCGCGGAGCGGTCGGGTCGCGCCACGAGCTTTGCGGCGCCGGATGAACAGTCGCGCCTGCGCGATATCGAGAAGATGTTGGGGCACAAGGTGCCGCGCGCGAGCGGATACGAGGGCGCGGTGGCGGAAGCGGCGGAAGCCGACAAGAACTCGCGCCGGCGCGGCGGCACGCGGCGCACGTCGCGGCGATCGTCGCGCAAATCCTCGGCGGCAGCGCCCTCCGCGTAGACGTTACGGCAGAACGATGAAGCGCCGGCGCACGAGCGGCGCGCCCTCGGCACGGAGCGTCGCGACGTAAACGCCAGCCGCACCTTGGGTCCGATCCGCTTTCTGTCGATTCGAACATCTGCTACCGTCCGCGCCCATGAGTCCTCCCGGCGTCGTCGGCACGAGCGTTCCGAAGAAAGATGCCTTTGAGAAGGTGACGGGTCGCGCGTTGTATCTCGACGACCTCTCGCGCGACGGCATGCTGTTCGGCGCGACGATTCGCTCGACGATCGCCGCCGGCCGCATTCGTCGTATCGTCCGCGATCCGTCCTTCGATTGGAGCGACGTCGTCGTCGTCGACCACACGGGCATTCCCGCCGGCCGCAACGTCATCACGCTGATTCAGGACGACCAACCGTGCCTCGCGAGCGATCGCGTGCAGCATCGCGAAGAGCCGATCCTCCTCCTCGCCCACGCCGACCGCGAACGGCTCCTCGCCGCGACACACGCGGTAACGATCGAGTACGACGCCGAGCCCGCGATCCTCACGATGGACGATGCGCTCCGCGCAGAGCCCGTGCCGGAGTTGCACCGCGTGCGCATCGCGCGCGGCGACGTGGAGGCCGCGCTCGCGGCCGCGCCCGTGGTCGTCGAGGGCACGTACCGCGTCGGCCACCAAGAACACATCTACATCGAACCGAACGGCGCGCTCGCGTGGGCCGAGCCGGACGGCACGCTCTGCATCACGGGCTCACTGCAGTGCCCCTACTACGTGCACAAGGCTCTCGTGCATTTGTTCGATCTCCCCGCGGAGAAAGTGCGCGTGATGCAGAGCGCGACGGGCGGCGGCTTCGGAGGCAAAGAGGAGTACCCGTCGATGATCGCGGCGCACGCCGCACTCCTCGCGCGGAAGAGCGGCAAACCGGTGAAGATCGTCTACGACCGCATGGAGGACATTGCGGCGACGACGAAGCGGCATCCGGCCATCGTCACGCACCGCACGGGCGTCACGAAGGACGGACGCCTGCTCGCGCAGGACATCGATGTGACGATCGACGGCGGGGCGTACGTCACGCTCTCCCCCGTCGTGCTCTCGCGCGGCGCGTTGCACGCGGCGGGCGCGTACGCGTGCGACGCGGTGCGCATCGCCGCGCGCGCGGTCCGGACGAACACGCCGCCCAACGGCGCGTTTCGCGGCTTTGGCGCGCCGCAGACGCTCTTCGCCGTGGAAACGCACATGGAACGCATCGCCGCGCGGCTCGGCCTCGACGCGATCGAGTTGCGGCGGCGGAATCTCTACACGACCGGCGACGTGATGCCGACGGGCCAAGTGCTCACGGACGGCGTGAGCGCCGGTGAGGTGCTGGACGCCGCGCTCGCCCGCTCGCGCTACGCCGAGCGCAAGGAGATGTTCGCGCTGCACAACGCGACGGTGCGTGAGGAGATCGCACAAGGCGAGCGGCGCGCGCCGCGCCGCGTGCGCCCCACCGCGGGCGCGGAGTCGTACGTGGACGGCGCGAACGCGCATCGCCGCGTGTTCCGCGGCATCGGCGCGTCGCTCGCGTTGCACGGCAGCGGGTTCACCGGCAGCGGGGAGACGATGCTCGGCTCGATCGCATCCGTCGACATCGACGACGAGGGACGCCCGCGCGTGCTGGCCGCGAGCACGGAGATCGGACAAGGCACGGCGACGATCTTCGCGCAAATGGCGGCGGATGCACTCGGCGTGTCGTACGACCT
>CAZEPH010000495.1:0-2271 GCA_964514075.1 uncultured bacterium
CTCGATGGTCTGCAGATTCTCGACCGCCTCGCGATCGTCCCCGCGCCGCGCCGCGGCTGCGATCAGCAGTTGGACCCGCGCGAGAATGATCCCCAGCGGGTTGTTGATCTCGTGCGTCAGCCCCGCATAGATGAGACCGATCGAACTGAGGCGGTCCGAACGCACCAACTGCGCCTGCGCGGATTCCACCTCGCGAATCGCCTGGTGCAGGGCCCGCATGGGAACCATGTAGACAAGCAACGCCAGGAGTGCGGCGACCATGAGATGGACGCCGCCGACGCGAACGGCGCGCGCCACAAGCGGGCGATCATCCAGCTGCACATCGACGACGGCTGCGCCCAGTGGCGACGGCGGCACCGTCGCGCGTGCCGTGATGTCTACGAGAACGCGGCGTTCGTCTCCGAGGCGGAGAACGCTCTCGCCGTTGGCCCCTGTGACCGTCACGCGTGACTCGCCGCGCTCGCGCATTGCAGTCTGCAGCGAAGAGGCAACCCTCCCGACGTCACCGTGCCATCGGCGGCTCGCGGCGGCGATCTGCCGCGCGTAACCCTCCGCCGACTCGCGGGCGTGCGTGCGCGCGACGCCTGCGTCGATCGCGATCATGGCGGACACGGGCAACACGGCCACCGCGATGACGAGCGCGAGCAAGAAGCGCTGCAGATTCAGCGTCTGTCGCTCGAGATCGCGAAACGAAGCGATGCGTCCGTCGCCGGCGCGACCGCGCCGCTCCACCGTGTGTCGTGTGACACCCTGCGCCACGTGCCCTCCGCTGCCGTAGCAGACATCGTGGCACACTCTGGTCTCCCGCCCCATGCGGCAAAAGTCCCACACAGGCCCGGCCGTCAAGGTTCGCCCCCGCACGCCGATCCTCTGGCGAAACCAGCGGTGCGTTCGGAGGGCAGGCATGTACTCGTGGTTCGTAGGACTCTTCGCAGCTGTCTTCGCCGCCGCCCCCCTTCCGAGCGCTTCGTGCCCGAATCGCTCTCCCAGCGCCGGTCTCGTGGCGTCGCGCCAGTGCCTCTCGTGTCACGACGGCGTGCTCGCCCCCGACGTCGCCGAGGCGCCGCAAATACACGACGGCCCGCACGGAGAGGGAGGGCATCCCGTGGGAATGTCGTATGCGGCCGCCGTCGCTCGCGGAGATGCTGCGCTGCGCTCTTCGACGGACGTGCAACGTGCACTCGCCCTTCCGGCGGGGAACGTGGAATGCGTCACGTGTCACGCTCCCGGGTCTGCGGCTCCGCATCAACTCGCGCTGCCCGAGCGGCACAGCGCGCTGTGTTTCGCGTGTCACCGCATGTAACGCGCGACTCGTCCCCGAGCGGTGCGCCACGCGCGGGAGGGGCATTGCACCCCCCTCCCGCTGCGGATGCGCAGAACCCTACTTCTTGAACAAGGCCTTGATCCCACCCCACGTGGTGCCCGTTGCCGGCAGCGGGGCGTTCGCAAAGTTGCCCTTCCCCGGCTCGACGTGAATACGGTACGTGTTGTCTTCCCAGAATCCGGTGGTCGACGAACACGTGAAGTGCACTGTGTGGTCGCCGGGCGGCAGCGGGTTGAGCATGAGACAGTACGCGCCACCGAGATTGGGGTAGGACGTGCCCGCGGGAACGTCGAATCCCCAGATCGTGAAGAGGTTGTCCTCCGGCACCGTGATGCTGAAGAGTCCCGTTGTGACCTTGTAGGCGTCCAGCATTTGCACTGGCGTGCCGTCGATGGTCGCTGCTACCTCCGTGTACGTGCTCATGAAGCCATTCACGTACGCGAGAAGCTCCTCCATCGTGTCTCCGTCACCTGTTGCGGAGTTGCCGAATATGCCTGTCACGACGAAGAAGAGCCCCGTTCCGGACGGGACCGAGAGACTCCAGTCCCCCCATCCTCCAGGGTTGTTCGGCATGAGCCACACCGAGGACGACGCTTGATACGAAGAGAAGTTCGCCACTTCGCCATTCGGGAACAGCAGCGGGTTTGTCTCGACGGGGTACGAGAGAAGCCACTGCACCCACGTCGCCTGCCACTCCCCGTACGACTTTCCGTAGGGATGCGAGTTGACCGGCGCGATGCCGGGATTCGGATTGTTGCTCTTCGCCCACGCAACCGGCGCCAGCACGAGCACCATCACGCAAGCGGATAGAATCGACGCCAGCACTCGTCGCGATACAGAGACGTGCTCCTTCATCTGCTTACCTCCATCACGCGGAGCGAAGGCCCCGCATGCGAACGTTCAATTGGGCTCACGGAGCTACCTGTAGAGTGCCTTGATTCCGCCCC
>CAZEPH010000496.1:0-2254 GCA_964514075.1 uncultured bacterium
GTTCCGGCCGTCGATGGACAGCGCATTCGCTCGCGCAACGCCGCCGCCGCGCTGGACGTGCGACTCGAGACGGAAGCCGGCGTCGACTCCTCGCGCATCACCCTGGTGGAGCAGCCCGGGACAGCGATCCCCGTCACGCTGGTGTCCCGCGACACCCCCACCGTTCGCGATCGCGTATGGGAACTGCACGCGGTCGTCCCCCTGCGGTTGCAGGATTACTCCGTCGTGCTGAGCGTTCCGGACCGCGCCGGGCGCGTGAGTACGCTCACGTTGCGCGTGGCGGCGCAGGTGACCGCCAGTGTGGATGGGACGCCGTACTCGACGGGGAGCCGCTTCGTGTCGTCCACGCCCGTCGTACGTTTCCGCGTCGAACCACCCGTTCCCGTCACCGTCGACTCCTTCCGCGTCGAGGTGGACGGCGTCCCGTCTCTCGCCAACGTGACGAGCGAGGGCGACTCCGTGTGGACCGTCGACGTCGATTTCGCGTCGCGTCCTCTCTCGAACGGCCCCCACACCCTCATGCTCCGCTTCGCGCAGTTCTCGTATGCCGTGCAGATGGATGTCGCATCCCGGCTGTTCCTCGCGGGGTTGTACGCGTATCCGAATCCCTTCGTGGGTCGCACCGGCATTCAGTACACGCTCTCCCAGCCGGCGCAGGACGTGCGCATCCGCGTGTACACCATCGCCGGCCGGCGCGTGTGCGAGATGCAGGGCACCGGTGCACCGGGGCTGAACGTGGTTCCGTGGGACGGACTCGATGACGCAGGGACGTCCGTCGGCAACGGGCTGTACGTGTATCGCATCGAGGCGCGGGGTGCGGACGGCGCCCGCGTGGAAGCACTCGGCAAACTCGCCCGCGCGCAGTAATCTCCGCGCATGACACTGCGCGCCCTCCTCTGTCCGACCGTGCTCGCCCTCGCGGCAAGCGTTCTTTCGTCCACGTCGACCGCCGCCGCACCGCTCGGTGTCACGGGCATTGCGCGCATGGAACGAGCCCGCGTCACGCGCGCGGGCGCCGTGCAGGCGGCGCTTGCGGGACCGAGCGCTGAGACGCGCCGCCGCGCGGCTGTTGCGCTCGGGCGCCTCAAGGACACGTCGTCTGTCGCCGTCCTCGCACGTGCCGCGCGCGACCGCGACGCACGCGTGCGTGCGGAGGTGGCATTCGCGCTCGGCCAGATTGCCTCGGCGCGCGGGGAAGCCGCGCTTGCCTCCCTCACGCGGGATCCCGACGCGCCCGTTCGCGTGGAGGCGGCCGAAGCGCTGGGAAAGATCGGGCGCAGCGTGTCCATCGAGCCGCTCCTCGCTCTGTTGGCCGACCCGGACGTCCGCGTGCGCGGCGCTGCCGCACTTGGGCTCGCGCGGCGCGCGGACACACTCGGAGTGGCGCCGCTCGTGCGCGCGTCCACCGACACCTCCGCGGATGTGCGATGGCGCGCGACGTACGCGCTCGAAAAAGTCGTTCTGCCGTCCGTGGTCCTTCCCGCGGCGCGCGCGCGCTTGCTCGATGCGGATCCTCTCGTGCGCGCGTACGCGGCGCGCACCATCGGCCGCCAGGGGGACCACAGCGCCGCCGCCGACGTCGAGTCGATGGTGTGGGATCGTGATCCGCGCGTCGTCCTCAACGCGGTCGGCGCGCTCGCGCGCTTGCAGGATTCCGCGCTCGCCACGTTGGTGGGGGCGCGTCCGTTCTCGACGGAGCCCGCGCCAGCTGCGCCCGAGTCGCTCCTTCTGTCGTTCCTGTATCGGGTGCCCGACACGTGGAGGACGCAGACGCTCGTTGCCGTGGCCGCTGCACTTGGGCAAGTGGGAGGGCGTGCGGTCGTGCCGACGATCGTTCCCGCGCTGCGGCACCCGTCGCCGCAGGTGCGGTACACGGCGGCGAGCGCGCTCGTGGCGATCCTGCACGAAGGGGCGCAGCCGCACATCCTCCCACTCCTGCGCGACGCGGATCCCGCCGTGCGAAACAAAGTCACGGAGATGCTCGGTGACGTGGGCACCGGCGTTGCGCTCGACCGTCTCGTGACGACGCTCACCGATGCAGCCGCACGCAACACGCGCGTGTTCGCCGCATCCGGTTTGGAGAAGATGCGCGGGGCGGCGGCCCCCGCCGTGCCGGCGCTCGCGCGCGGGCTCGCGAGCGACTCGGATGCGCTCGCCGCCTCGTGCGCGAGCGCGCTCGGTGCGATCGGCGTGAGTGCAGCGGCCGCCGCGTCGGACCTCGTGCGCGCGTACGATCGCTGGAGCGGGCCCGCCG
>CAZEPH010000497.1:0-2247 GCA_964514075.1 uncultured bacterium
CCGCGAGGCGAACGGGCGGCGCGAATCGCTGCACTTCGGGGAGCGGCGTGCTGACGACGGCGCACCCGGCGGCGAGGTACTCGAGCAACTTGGTGGGGAACACCGCCGCAGTGAACGGCGTGATGCGATAGGGAATCCACGCGACGTCGAAGCGCGCGAGATGCTCCGGCAGCCGGTCGTGCGCCGCGGGGCCGAGAAAGTCCGCGTTGGGAAGCGCACGCAGATCGTCCAGGCGCGCCGCAATGCGCCGCGGTCCGACGAAGGCGAAACGCCAGTCGGGATGTGTGCGCGCGACGTCCACGATGAGCGGCACGTCCAGCCACGCGTGCAACGTGCCGGCGTAGCCCACGACGGGCTCCACACCGCGTGCGCGCGCCGCCGCCGCCCGGCCGAAGAGCGCGACGTCCACACCGGTCGCGATCCACTCGCAGCGTCGCGCGTCTGGCGCGTGCCGTTCGTGCAATGCGCGAGCGTCCACGCTGACGGCCGAGGCGGCGCGGACGAGCGCGCGTTCGGCGGCCCGGACGTCCGCGGGAAGATGGGGATCGTCCGCAAAGGCGCTGGCGCAGTCGTACCACACGCCGGAGGGCGAGAGGGCGTCACGCAGCGCGGACCACGCGGGCGTGGGGAACCCGCACCACAGGAGAATCGGTCCGTCACCCAGCGCGTCCACGGCGCGCCGCACGCGGCGGGCGAATGCGTCCGGCGCGTGCGGCGCCCGGGCCGTCGTGAGAACCGTTACGCCCGGAACCGCACGCACGGTGCGCATGCGGCGCGCGCGCGTGAGCAGCACGAGCGCGCGCGCGGCCACCGCGGTCACGTCGCGCAGAGAGTGTACGGCGGGGAGCCGCACGCGATACATCCCATCGAGGACCAGCACGCGATTGCCCGCCTCCGCGAGACGGCGCGCGATCTCGTGATAGCGCTGCCATGGACCGTTCCACTCCGTGGGCGCGATGCACACGATGCGTGCGCCCGTCATGCGCCGTCCGCGCACACGCGGCGGTACACCGCGAGCGTGTCGTCGACCATCCGGTCGCGCGTGTAGCGCTCGCGCACGACGGCGTGGGCACGGGACGCGAGGCCCTGCGCGGTGTGCGGGTCGCGCAGCAACGCGTCCACCGCGTCCGCCGCCGCGCGCGCGTCGCCGGGAGGGACGAGGCGGCCCGTGTCCCCGTCCACGATCACGTCGCGCAATCCGTCCACGTCGGTGGCGACAACCGGACGGCGCGCGGCGAACGCTTCCAGGACCGTCAGCGGGAGACCCTCGTAGCGGGAGAGGCAAACGACAATCGCGCACGTGGCGAGCAGGTCGGCCACGTCGGTGCGTTCGCCCAGACACACGCAGACGGCGCGCAACCCTTCCGCGTTGATGGCGCACTCGACGGCGGCGCGCAGCGGTCCCTCGCCGATCACGAGGAATCGCGCGTTCGGGTGTGCGCGCGCGACGCGCGCCGCGCACGCCACGAACGCGAGCGGGTCCTTCTGCTCGGCGAGACGTCCGATGGTCGCCACGACGGGAGTGCCCGGGCTCCACCCGAACGACGCCCGCCGATCCACGCCGTCCGCGAACGCGGCCACGTCGATACCGTTGGGAATGGTGACGAGACGGTCGCGCGGCGCGTCGCCGTCGCGCACGAGCGCGTGCGCCGTGGAGGCGGAGACGGCGATGAGCGCCGCGCTCCGCGCGTGCCAGCGTCGCTCCGTCCAGCGGTACTGCGCGAGTTGGAGGCGGTGCAGGAGCGTGCGCGCGCGCGCGAGTTCGTCGGGAACGCCGCGTCCGTGCATCGTGTGCACGAAGGGGAGCCCGTCGCGTGCCGCCGCTTCGCGTCCGAAGAGTCCGGCCAGCGGACCATGCGTGTGCACGATGGTCGCGTGGACGGCGCGTTGCGTCGTGTGGAGCGCGCGCACCGCGCGCGCGCGGTCGCGGCGCGAACGCATGGGAGTGACGACGCAGCCGATGCGCGCGCGCGCCAGCGTGTCGCACAGCGGGCCGTCGGATCCGACGGCGACGGTGACATCCACTCCGCGGCGCGCGAGGCCGGCAGCGAGGTCTGCGACGTGTCGCTGAACGCCTCCGGTCTCCGCGCCCGGCAAGACCTGGAGCACGTGCACGCGTTAGACGGCGATCGCTCGCTCGCGGGCGCGCCGTGCAGAGCGACCCGGCGGGCGGCGGCGCCCGTCACCGGGACGGGCGGGAACGCCTTCGCTCGCGGGCGCGCTGAGCTGCAGCACCTGGCCCGGAAC
>CAZEPH010000498.1:0-2244 GCA_964514075.1 uncultured bacterium
CGTGTGGAGCGCGAACGATCGCGGCATTCTCGCGTGGCACATGCGAGAGTGGGCCGACTCGCGCGCTGCGTTCGAGCGCGCGTTGGAGCTGTCGCCCGAGAATCCCCTCATCCTGCGGAACATCGCGCTGATGGAGGCCACGTGGGACAACGTGGCAGCCGCGGAACTCGCTCTCGGGCGCGCCGTGAGGAGCGCACCCGAGTTGGGCGAGTCGCTCGCCGCTGCGGGCGCGTATGCCGACGGGCGCATCGATCCGGATGCCCTGCGACGGTACGCGGCGTCGGTCGAGTTGAACGCTTGCGTCGGAACGTACTGCGAGTATCTCGCCACGACAGCGATCGCGGCAGGCGATTACACGCGCGGGGAGGAGGCACTGGCCGCCGCGCTCCTCACACACTTCGACGTCGATGCGGTGACGGCGCATCGCGGACAGATGTACGCGGCGCAAGGGTTCGAGGATCGCGCGCTGGCGGCGTACGTCGACGGACTCCGGCGCGCGCCGCACGCGGTAAAGACGCGGATCGCCGCAGGGTTCGAGTGCGCGCGTCAGGGAGAGGTCGCGCACGCGATCGATCACTTCGAGCACGCCCGCCTGCGGGCTCCGGGGTACGCCGACGTGCAGTTCAATCTCGGGTTGCTCTACTACGACACGGGCGATCTGGACCACGCCGTGGAGTGCTACCTCGCGGCTCTGCGCATCAACCCGGAATACGCCATTGCGCGCAACGCGCTCGCGTTCACGCTGCTCAAGCGGGGAGACCTGATCCTCGCGGAGCAGGAGTATCGCAAGACGATGGCACACGGCCTCACGTCGGCGGACATCCTCGTGAACATGGGTCGCATTCACCTGCAGAACGGGGATGTGAAGAAGTCGCTCCACCTCCTGGAGCAGGCGACGACGGTGAACCCGGACTACGCACCCGCGTACTATCACCTGGGGCACGCCTACCAGCAGCTCGGCATGCGCAATCGCGCGCGCTCGGCATGGCGGCGGTTCCTGCGCGCGGCGAAGGAGTCCGAGCAATCCGTGGAGGAAGCGGCGGCCGTCGCGCTCGCGTAGCGTCGTCCAAGCGCGGAGGATCCTGACGCCCGCGGCTCACACCGCGGGCGTTCGCGTTGTCGCTCGCGGCCCGCCGCGGCGCCACACCGCGGGCGAGAGCGCCACGGCACGGTGTTCGCACGAGGACGCGCGTGCCTTCGCGATACTCCATCGGCACGCGCGCCGGCGTGCGCGCGGCCGCCGTCTGCGCCGGTCTCTCGGCCGGCGCGCACTGCCCGAGCGGCGCGGCGTCGCTCGCGGCGTGCGCGACCGCTCTTCTGGTAACGTGCCTCCTCGTCCGGGCGCGTCCGTTCGTCGCACCCATCGCGCTGTACGCGCTTCTCGGCGTCACGCGGGGCCTTCTCGTGCCGGACGCGCCGCCCCACGTACTGCCGGATGTCGTCGATGCACGCATCGTCGTGACCGAGCCGCCGAACGAGCGGACTGGATGGGCGGTGTGCCGCATTGTCTCGCTCTCCGCGAACGGCGCGCCCGTCTCCTGCGGAACCCGCGACGCGCGCATTCGCCTGGGGACCGCGACGATCGGGGACGAGGTGCGCGCGCGCTGCCGTCTCTCGCCGCCGGACGATCCCGCGAACTTCGACCTGCCGCACCCGATCACGTGGGTGCGTCCACGCGCGTGGCCCGTGCGGCTCCTGCCGATCGCCTCCGTGAGCGTGCGTGCGGCGCCCTCGGTTGCGCTGGGCCTACGCGCGTGGGGTTGCCGCGTCACCCGCGCTCACGTGGCCGAGCCCGCTCGCGGTCTCCTGCTGGCGCTCGTCTGGGGCGTGCACGCGGACATCCCCGAGGCGTGGCGCTCCGCGTTCCGCGTCACGGGAACGACGCACGTCCTCGCGATCTCCGGTACCCACCTCACGGTCCTTCTCGCTGCGCTGCGCATCCTGGGCCGCGCGACGGGCCTGCGGCCGCCGATCGTCGAAGTCGGCGTGTTGTGTTGCGGGTGGATCTACGCGCTTGCGGTCGGTGCGCCTGCGTCCGTCGTGCGCGCGGCGCTCATGGGCAGCGTCGCCACAGTCGCACTCGTGCGCCAGATCCCGGTGAGCGGGGGAGAAGCGCTTGCGCGCGCCGTCTTGGCGAATGTCGTGTGGGATCCGCGCACCCTGGACGACGTGGGGTTTCAGCTCTCTGTGCTGGGAACGGCGGGGTTGATCACGGCGTCGCCGGAGATGGCGCGATCGCTCTTC
>CAZEPH010000499.1:0-2234 GCA_964514075.1 uncultured bacterium
CTCACGGTCGGCGCAGGGTGCGAGGTGGAACTCGCCGCCGCTCCGACTCTCGTCGCGAACGCCGTGCTGGGTCCGGGACGCGTCGAGTTCTCGGACGCCACCCTCACGCGCGCGCCGGGAGAATCGCTCTTTGTCGGATCCGACGTGGAGGTCGTCACGACCGGCGTCCTCACGCTACCCACGGGCGGCGTCGGGCTCGATGGAACGCTGCGTCTCTCCGGACCGCTCGCCGCTCTCGGCGCGAACCCGATCGCGTACGGAGATCTCTCGACGCTCGTCTACGAGAACGCCGGCCTCCGCCAGCGAGGCCTCGAGTGGAAGACGAACGCTGCACGGTGTCCCGCGAACGTGGTGCTCGATACGACCGGATTCACGCGCGTCGCGCTCGACAGCGCCGACACGGGACCGATGACGCTGCGCGGATCGCTCACCATCGGGGATGGACAGATTCTCGCGTTCGGCACCTATCGCTGGATCGCGCACGTGACGGGCGATGTGACGATCGACGGACTGCTCACCGGATCGACCACGAGCGGCGCCGCGCTCGCGCTGGCGAGCGATCTGCAGCTCGGCACGGAGCCGACCATGACAGGCGGCGAACTCCTCTTCGAAGGAGCAGCGACGCAGACCATCACCGCCGTTACGCCTGCCGTCCTGGGCGCGCTGCGCCTGCAGAAGTCGGGCGGTCGTGTCGTCCTCGGCGGCGACGTCGAGTGCACGGGGGCCAACGCGCTGCTCTTCGACGGCAGCGCCGACTCGCTCGACGTGCGCGGGCGCGCATTCACCGTACGCGGGCGCATTGGGGGCGCGAACGCCGCGGGCGTTCTCCTGAGCGGTCCGAGCACCTCGCTTCTCTTCGGCGCGACCGGAACGAGCGCGGGCGGCGCGGCGCGCTTCGCACTCGGCACGCGCTTCGCGGGAAGCCTCACGCTCGAAACCGGCGACAGCACGCTCGTCCTGGCCGATGCGTTCACCGTGACGTCGGCCCTCACACTCACCAGCGGCCGGATGCAGATGGGGGCGAACGTGCTCACGCTCGCGAGCGGCGCGACCGTGTCGCAGGCGGCCGGCTGGGTGATCGGCGGCGTGCGGCAGACGGCGCCCGTGGGATCGCCCGCGTTGACGTTCCCCGTCGGCGGAATCGTCGGATCAACGCCGGTCACCCTCGCCTTCTCGAGCGTCACGACCTCGGGCGTCGTCACCGTCACACCCGTTGCCGGCGATCACCCGCAGCTCGCGACGTCGGGCGTCAATCCCGCGCGCAGCGTGAATGCCTACACGACGATCACACCCGGCCCCGCTCTCACGTTTGCGCAGTGCGCCGCCACGTTCGCGTTCCTGCCGTCGACGATCGACGCGGGCGCGAACGTGGACTCGTTCGTCGTGCGACAATACGACGCACCGCTCTGGAGTGCGGCCGCCGTGTCCGCGCACACGAGCACGAGCATCACCGCGAGCGGAATCACGCACTTCAGCGACTTCGTCATCGGCAACCGCAACGTGTGGATGATCACCGCGACCGCGCAACCGGGCGGAACGATCACGCCGTCCGGGTCGACGAACTACGTCGACGGCGCGAGTGCGACCTACACGATCGCCGCGTTGCGCCACTACACGATCGCAAGCGTCGTGGTGGACGGGTCGTCCGTCGGCACGCCCACGTCGTACACATTCCCCGTCGTGACGGCCGACCACACGATCGCCGCGAACTTCTCCTTCGTGAACGCCGCGCCCGTGGTCGCGGAGATCGCCAACCAGATAGTGGCTGCGGGTGCGCTTCTCACGGTGACGCCGGGGGCGACCGATCCGGAGAACGACACGCTCACGTGGAGCGGCAGCGCGCTGCCCACCGGATCGTCCGTGCATCCGAGTACGGGCGTGTTCACGTGGACGCCCACCCTGGCGCAAACCGGCACGTACTCGAACGTGGCCGTCATCGCGTCCGATCCGTACGGCGGCGTGGATTCCGAGCTCTTCGACATCACGGTGACGGGCGTCGTCGCGGTGGAACCGGACGCGCCCGCTCCCGCGCGGCTGACGGTGGATGCGCCCGCAACGCTGATGCGCGAGCGCGTGCAGTTGCGCGTCGGCGCGCCGCACGCCGGCGAGGTGCGCGTGATCGTCGCGGACGCCACGGGGCGCAGCGTGCACGAGATGCGCTCGTCGCTCACCGCACCCGGATACGTGAACATGGAGTGGGACGGACGGAGCGACGCAGCGCGCGCAATCGCTCC
>CAZEPH010000500.1:0-2230 GCA_964514075.1 uncultured bacterium
CGCCGAGCGCGACGACCGTCAGCGGCAGAGACGAGGTCGAGCGGGGCGCGCGCGACACGCGCCTACAACAAGCTGGCCGTGACGCTCAACTCCACGTTGCCCTTGAGTGCGCCGGAGATCGGGCAGCCGTCTTTGGCGCCATTGGCAGCGGCGGTGAGTGCCGCAGCGTCTACGCCCGCCACCTTGCCACGCACCGTGAGCGCGCTCGACTTCACGTAGAAGCCGCCGCCTTGCTTGGGCGCGAACGTCACCTCCGCGCTCACCTCGAGACGCTCCGGCGGCGTGCCGGCGTTTGCGAGACCGAATGCGAGCGCATTGGCGAAACAAATCGCATGCGCGCCGGCGAGCAACTCCTCCGGGCTCGTCTTGCCGTTCGCGGCGTCCTCCGTGCGCGACGCCCACGAGGCCGGCAGGTTCTTGAAGAGTCCACTCGATGCGGCCGTCACGGTGCCGTTGCCCGTGAGCAAATCGCCATTCCACACCACTTCCGCGCGACGCGTTGCAGCCATGATCGTATCTCCTTCCACTGGGGGCATGTTGGTTGGCGCAGTGTAGTCGGCCGCGCGCGCGAATGCCAGATGCTGTAGTCTCGCGCGCCATGAGCGGACTCGCCCGCGTCCTCACGTTGCGCGACGTCGTGTTCTTCCTCGTGGTCGCCGTGATCGGCCCGCGTTGGATCGCAACCGCCGCAGCGGTGGGACCGAGCGCGCTGACGATTTGGGTGATCGGCGCGGTCGCGTTCTTTCTGCCGCTCGCGTTCACCGTGAGCGAGCTCTCCGCACGCTACCCGCACGAAGGCGGGTTGTACGTGTGGACGCGCGAAGCGTTCGGCGAGCGCGCCGCGTTTCTCACAGGCTGGTTGTATTGGACGACGAACCTGCTCTATTTCCCCGGCTTGCTGTACTTCGCCGCGGGCAACCTGCTGTACGCAGGACCGTCGTCGTGGCTGCGCTTCGAGCACAGTGCACCGTACTTTCTGCTCGCGTCCTTTGTGGGGTTGGCGATTGCGGTCGCCCCCAACGTGCGCGGCGTGTCGTGGGGCCGATGGCTGCAGAACGTGAGCGCCGTCGGCACGTGGGTGCCGCTCGCCATTCTCGTGTGCGCCGGCGTTGTGGCGGCCGTGCGCTTCGGTCCGGCGACGCGCATTGACATTCCCTCTCTGCACCCGCACACGTCTCTGCGCGACCTCGTGTTGTGGTCGACCATTGCGTTTGGATTTGCGGGCATCGAAGCCGCGTCGCTCATGGGCGACGAGATCCGCGACGCGCGCCGCACGCTGCCGCGTGCATTCGTGATCGGCGGCGCGTGCATCGCGTTCTTCTACATCGCAGGGACGGTCGCCGTGTTGCTCGCACTCCCCGCGAGCGACGTCAGCGGGCTCGCCGGCATTTCGCAGGCGACCACGCGCACGGCGGAACGCGTCGGGTGGCCCGCGCTCGGACGCGCGTCCGCCGCGCTGCTGGCGATTTCGAGCATCGGTGGCGTGGGTGCGTGGCTCGCGTCCGTGGCGCGGCTGCCATTCGTGGCGGGTGTGGACCGCGCGCTTCCGTCTGCGTTCGCGCGCGTGCACCCGCGATGGGGCACGCCCGTGTTTGCTCTGCTCGTGCAGGCCGCCGGGTGCGCGTTGTTCATTGCGTGGAGTCAGGCGGGGAGTTCCGTCCAAGCCGCGTACGACGTTCTCGTGAGCACGACGACCGTCGTGTACTTCCTTCCCTACATTGCAATGTTCGCGACGCTGATCCGCGTGCAGCGCGTCGCGGCGCCGGCGGGGGCGGTGCGGGTACCGGGAGGTGCGGCCGGCGCCTACGTCTGTGGAACCGTGGGACTGCTCGTGACGGCAGCGTCGATCGTGCTCGCGTGCTTGCCGGCCTCACCGGATGTCAATGCGCTTGCGTCGACGGTGAAAGTGCTGGGAGCGACAGGTGTGCTCATCCTGCTGGGCGTGGTGCTGCAACGGCGCCAGAAGACCGCGTCCTAACGGATCATGTCGCGCGGCGCAGTGCGCTCGCAAGATCGCCCCGGCGCGCCACGTGCATGGACTGCAGTCCCAACCATCGGGCCATCACCCGCAACTCCTCCGCGAGCGCGGGTGCGACAACGCGGGCATCCGCATGCGCCTCGCGATGCGCCGCCTGCACGCGGAGCACGCCCGCCGCACGGTCAGCCTTGACGTCCACGCGTGCGGCGATGGAGTCGTTCAGCACAAACGGCAGAACGTAGTAGCCGAATC
>CAZEPH010000501.1:0-2212 GCA_964514075.1 uncultured bacterium
ACCGGGCCGACGCCCGCGGGCGTGCCGGTGAAGATGAGGTCGCCGCTCGCGAGCGGCACCATGCGGGAGAGATTCGCGACGATGGCCGCTACGGAGTGCCGCATGTGTGCGACGGTATCGTCCTGTCGCACGACGTCGTTCACGCGCAGGGTGAGACGCGCGCGCTCCCAATCGCCCGCGCGCGCGAGCGGCGTGAACGCCCCCACGGCGGCCGCGCCCGCGAAGTTCTTCGCGGCGAACCACGGTTCGCCCGCAGCGCGGGCGGCGCGCTGCAGATCGCGCGCGGTCCAGTCGACTCCCGCCGCCAGGCCCCACACGTGATCCAGCGCGTGCGCCGCATCGATCGCCCGTCCGCCGCGACCGATCAACACCACCAACTCGCCCTCGTACTGCACGTCCACCGACCACGGCGGGAGCACGAGCGTGTCGCCGTCCTGTGCGAGCGACGCGCGCGCTTTCTGAAACACCACGAGCGGCACGTCGGCCGCATTCCCCATCTCGCGCACGTGATCGGCGTAGTTGCGTCCGATCGCGTAGATGTCGCCGACCTCCGCCGCCTCGAGCGGCTCCCCCTCGCGGAACGACCACCTCAACCGAGTGCTCATGCCTCCTCCGAAGCGCTCACGGGATTCCGCTCGCCTGCCGATTTGATACCATACGTTGCCCCGAAATGCTCACCTCACGGAACGAGGGCTCGCATGACCCGCTCGTCTTTGTCGCTCTGCCTCATCGTCGCCGCCCTGGCGGGCGCGGCGCGCGCTTCGGCCGTCACGAACGTCTCCGGCGTCGTCTCCGGTACGTGGACGCTCGCGAACAGCCCGTATCGCGTCGTCGACAGCGTGACCGTTGCACCCGCGACCACGCTCACCATCGAAGCCGGCGTGCTCGTGCAGGTCGATGCGGGCGAGGCGGTGGTCGTCGGTGGAACGCTCAACGCAAACGGCACGGCGGCGCTCCCCATCACGTTCACGTCGTCGAAGGGCGTGCCGATACCGGGCGACTGGCGCGGTATCGTGGGCAACACGGGCGGCGTGATCGCCCTCACGTGGACGTGGGTCCGCTACGCGGGGAACGGCGTGCAGTCGGCAACGCTGCAAACGCCGACGACGTATTCGCATGTCGGCGGCGGCGTCACGAACTGCGGATTCGACGGCGTATTCCTGACGGTCACCAACGCGACACTGCGCAATCTGTCGTTCGATTCCAACGGGGACTCCGGCTGTACGCTCACGTCGACCAACGGGGCGACGATCGACAGCCTCACGTTCACGAACAACACGGGGCGCGCGTTCTTCATCAAGAGCGCGCCCGGGACGATCGGCGTCGTGACGGGATCCGGCAACGGCACCAATGCGATCTGGCTCACGGGCACCCTCGGCGGCGCCCTCCCCGCCCGCAAGTTCACCTGGCGCGGCACGCCGAATTTGCCGTACGTGATCGACTCGCCCGTGACGATTCCGCTCGGCGACACGCTGCTCGTCGAGAGCGGCGCGAAGGTGAAGTTCGTCTCGACGTTCTCCGGTCTCACGGTGCTCGGCCGGTTGGAAGCCACAGGAGCCGCGAACGATTCGGTGTACTTCACGTCGTACGACGACGACGCGATCGGCGGCGACACGGGCAACGACGGCGCCTCCACACCCGCGCCGGGCGATTGGACGGGGATCACGCTGACCGGCGGCAGCGCCGCCCTCACCAACACGTGGGTGCGCTACGCGGGGTTCTACGATGCGAACGTGATCGGCACGCCTCTCACGTACACGCACGCGGGCGGCGGGGTGCTGTTCTCCGCGCACGACGGGCTCAATATCACGGGCACGAGCGCGACGCTCACCGACTTCGTCGCGTCGTGGAATCTGCACGACGGCATCGACGTCGAGATGACGACGCCGCCCGTGCTGGATCGCGTCACGACGAACCGCAACCCGTACCGCGCGATCCTGATCAGCGGGACGCCGGGCAACCTGCCGTCCACGCTGAGCGGCTCGCTCAACGGAACGAACGGCGTGAGCATCACCGGGACGCTCGGTGGCTTGAACGGCGGCGTCTACACATGGTCGACGCCCAGCACGTTCCCTGTGGTGATCGACGACTTCGTGATCGATGCGACCGATACGTTGCGCGTGAGCGCCGGCGTCGTCATCAAGTGCCTCGCCGACTCGTCGGGTCTCACCGTTGCGGGGCGGCTCGAAACGCAAGGCACCGCAGCCTCACC
>CAZEPH010000502.1:0-2210 GCA_964514075.1 uncultured bacterium
ATTGTCCGGACTGCCAGTGCTGGAGGCGGCGCCCGGCGCGCCGTCGCGGGCCGCGGGCACGGGAAACTGGCAGTTGCCGGAGATCGACGCACGCACGCAGGCGCGTGTGCGCGCCGCGGATGCCGCGCGCGAGCAAGCCGAGGCCGCATACGCAGACGGTTTCGCCGCCGGACAGCGCGAGAGCGCCGAGCGGGCGATCTCTCTCGTGCGCGAGACGTGTGCGGCGGTGCGGCAGGCCGCGGAGACCATCGCTGGGATGGAGCACGAGCTGTTGCGCCAAGCCGAAACGGATCTGGCCGCGCTGGCCATCGTCGTGGCGGAGAAGCTCGTCGCGCGGGAGATCGCCGCGGATCGCACGATCGTCGCGGAGTTGGTCACGCGCGCGCTCGCGCTGCTCCCGGGCGATCGCTCGCTTGTCGTGCGGTTGCATCCGGACGACGTGCGTCTCGTCGAGGAGAGCTGCGCGCCGAGCGACGACGTGGCCGTGCGATGGGTGGCGGACGCGGGGCTCGATCCGGGCAGCTTCGTCGTGGAGAGTCCGCAGCGGTTGGTCGACGGGCGTACCGACGTTGCGTTGCGCACGCTGTACGAGAGGGTCTCCGGTGCCTAACGCATCGACAAGCCCGTGGGCGCAGGACGCGGTCGCCGCGGTGGACGCGATGCCCCGCTTCACCGTGTACGGGCGCGTGACGCGCGTGATCGGACAGGTCGTGGAGGTGACGTCGCTCCCGGTCGCCGTCGGCGAGGTGTGCCGCGTCACGCCGGACGATCGTCACGGCATCCTCGCGCAGGTCGTCGGGTTTCACGAGCGCGGCATCCTGCTCATGCCTCTGGGCGACATCGAAGGCATTCATCCCGGTGCGGTGGTCGTCCCGTTGGAGCGTCCGCTCTACGCGGAGGCCGGCGAAGGTTTGGTTGGGCGCGTTCTGGACGGACTCGGCCGTCCCCTCGACGGCAAGGGCCCGCTCGGTCCGACGCGCCGCTGTGCGCTCTTGGCGGATCCCCCGAACCCACTCACGCGCCAGCGCATTCAGGCGCCGATCGGCACGGGCGTGCGCGCCATCGACGGCATCCTCACGCTGGGACGCGGACAGCGCGTCGGCATCATGGCGGGGAGCGGCGTGGGCAAGAGCGTTCTGCTCGGCATGATCGCCCGGCACACAAGCGCGGACATCAACGTGATCGCGCTGCTCGGAGAGCGCGGACGCGAGGTGCGCGAGTTCATCGAGCGGGACCTCGGCCCCGAAGGGGTGCGCCGCTCCGTCGTCGTAGTGGCTACGAGCGATCAGCCGGCCGTCGTCCGGGCTACGGGTGCACTCGTCGCCACGGCGATCGCGGAGTACTTCCGCGAAACCGGACGGCAGGTGTTGCTCATGATGGACTCCGTGACGCGCGTCGCCATGGCGTGGCGCGAAATCGGACTCGCCGCCGGCGAACCGCCGACCACGAAGGGATACCCGCCGTCGGTGTTCGCGCACCTGCCACGGCTGCTCGAACGCGCGGGCACGTCCGCCGTCGGCAGCATTACGGGCCTGTACACGGTGCTCGTGGAAGGGGACGACTTCAACGAACCCGTCGCGGACGCGACGCGCTCGTTCCTCGACGGGCACATCGTGCTCACGCGGCGACTCGCCAACGCGAAGCACTTTCCGGCGATCGACATTCTCGAGAGCGTGAGCCGTGTGCGCGATCACGTCATCGCGCCGGAGCATCTGGATGCGGCGAAGGACGTGCAGCGCCTCGAAGCGGCGTACCGCGCCAACGAGGACTTGATCGCGGTGGGCGCGTACAAACCTGGGGCCGATCAACTCGTGGACATCGCGATCGCGCTGCGCCCGCGCATCGAGAGCTTCCTCTGTCAGGCGCCGGAAGAGGGCGCGCCGCTCGCGACCGTCACGCATCGTTTGCTCACGCTGGCCGACGCGCCGCAGGGGGGTGCGTGAGCCGTTTCCGCTTTCGCCTGCAGCGCGTGCTCGACCTGCGCGCGGAGAAAGAGAAAGACCGAGCGCGCAGTCTCGGACGGGCCGTCAGCGTCGAGAGTGAACGGCGCGCCGCGCTCGAGAACGCGGCCGCCCGGTTGGAGCAATGCGGTGAGCAACTTGCCACCTCGCCCGGACACGTGACCACGGCGGGATCGCTCCGCAACCTGCGCCTCACGGTGCGCGCGGCTGCCGAGGCGGTCGCGCGGGCCGAGCAGTCGTACGAGCAGG
>CAZEPH010000503.1:0-2202 GCA_964514075.1 uncultured bacterium
TCCGGTTGCTCCGCCGCCTCCAGCGCGACGTCGCCGAGCGCGGGCGCACGGTGGAGTCCGTGATCGAGCAGTACGAGCAAACAGTGCGACCGATGCACATGCAGTTCGTCGAGCCGACCAAGCGCTACGCCGACGTGATCATCCCCGAGGGCGGACACAACGTCGTGGCGATCGACCTGATTCAGACGAAGATCCGCAGCCTGTTGGAAGGGCGCGCGTCCGATGAGACGGACACGCGCCCGCGCCCGCACACGCGCGACGCGTCCGCCGCGTTCGCATCGTAATCGAGGAGACACGGATGACCGATCGATTCCCTCACGATCACGCCCAGCGCGGATCCATCGAAGTGATCTGCGGGCCGATGTTCAGCGGCAAATCGGAGGAGTTGATCCGCCGCCTGCGCCGCGCGCAAATTGCGCGGCAGCGCGTGCAGATCGTCAAACCCGCGATCGACCGGCGCTACAGCGCGGGGCACATCGTGTCGCACTCGTCGCTCTCCATTCCCTCGCAGCTCGTGACGACGGCCGCGGAGATCGCCGAGCTCGCGCACGGCGCGGACGTGCTGGGCATCGACGAAGCGCAGTTCCTCGGCCCAGAGCTGCCAGGCGTGTGCGAGGCGCTCGCGAACGCGGGCACGCGCGTGATCGTCGCGGGGCTCGACCAGGATTATCTCGGGAAGCCGTTCGAGCCGATTCCGCAACTGCTCGCGATCGCGGAGTACATCACGAAGACGCTCGCGATCTGCGTGGTGTGCGGCGGCCCGGCGAACCGCACGCAGCGCACCGTGCACGACGACGCGCGCGTGGCGGTCGGCGCGACGGATATGTACGAAGCGCGCTGCCGCGCTTGCTTCCGCCCGCCGTACGACACGCCCACGCCGGTCGAGCACATCGCACACTCCCCGACGACTCCCGAGCCCGCAGGGGTCGGCAAGTGACGCGACGCGGGCTCGCCGCCGCCCTGGCCCTAATCGCACTGGCAAGCGGCTGCGCGAAGAAGGCCGCGGACACGACACCGACGGGCGCACTGACCGCGGGCCTGGTGTTCGACATCGGCGGTCGCGGCGACAAGAGCTTCAACGATGCCGCCTACGCGGGGCTCGAGAAAGCGAAGGCCGAACTCGGCGTGGCGACCGACTACATCGAACCGGGCGAGGGCGGCGACCGCGAAGCCGCCCTGCGCCAACTCGCCGCGCGCGGAGACAGCCTGGTGTACGGCATCGGCTTCATGTTCACGGAAGACATTACGCGCATCGCGACGGAGTTTCCCCAGCAGAAGTTCGCGTGCGTGGATTACACGGTCACGCCGGGCGCCGCCATTCCGCCGAACCTCGCCGCGCTCACGTTCCGCGAAGAAGAGGGTTGCTTTCTTACGGGCGCGCTCGCGGCGCTCACGTCGAAGACGGGCGTGATTGGATTCGTCGGCGGCATGGACTCGCCGCTCATTCGCAAGTTCGAAGCGGGATACCGCGCCGGCGCACAAACCGCGCGTCCCGACGTGAAGGTGCTCGTCAGCTATGCGGGCGTCACGCCCGATGCGTTCAAGAACCCGACCAAGGGCAAGGAACTCGCTCTCTCGCAGTACGGCAAGAACGCGGACATCATCTTTCACGCGTCGGGCAGCACGGGGCTCGGCGTGTTCGAGGCCGCCCGCGAGAAAGACAAGTTCGCTATCGGAGTCGACCGCGACCAGTACGACGACATGCCGGGCCACATCCTCACCAGCATGGTGAAGGGCGTGACCACCGCGGTATTCGAAACCGCGCAGCGCGTGAAGGGCGGGACGTTTGCGGGCGGCGTGCAACGCTTCGGCCTGAAAGAAGGCGGTGTGGACTACGTATACGATGATCGCAACAAGGCGCTCATCTCGGACGACGTACACGCGACGGTCGAAGCGTACCGGCAGAAGATCATCGACGGCACGATCGCGGTGCCCGCGACCATGAGCGAGTTGGAGCGCTTCCACGCGCCATGACGGCATACGCGGTCGACATGCGCGGCATCACGAAGCGCTTCGCGCGCGTGATCGCGAACGACACGGTCGACCTGCAGGTGGGAGCGGGGGAGATTCACGCGGTCGTCGGCGAGAACGGCGCCGGCAAATCCACACTCATGAAGATTCTCGGCGGCTTGTATCGCCCCGATCGCGGCGAGATTCACGTGCGAGGTGCGCGTGCGACGATTCGTTCGCCCCGCGATGCTC
>CAZEPH010000504.1:0-2183 GCA_964514075.1 uncultured bacterium
TCGCGTCGAGGTCGTCGACGCCGCAGTCGGCGCCGTAGGCCCAGGCGCTCTCGTCCAGTAGTTCGGCTGTTGCTTCTTCTTGGGAAGACATGGGAGTTCCTTTGCGTCGGCGAGTGCAGAAATCGTGCGGCGAATGGTAGCAAACATCCCGGTTGCCGCGCCACGAGCGGGGACACGGTGATTGCCTCCCCCTTCCTGCGCTTCGGAGCGACAAGCGTTTCCGGATGCAGTCTAGGCTATACTCCCGGCGTGGAGACGAACGACGTCGGGGGGGTGGAGTCCGGCGCTCCGTCGATCCTGCAACGCATCGCTGCCGGCGACGCGCGCGCCGTGCGCGAGTGCATGACCGAGTACGGCCTTCTCGTGCGGTCCATCGCACGCCGGTTCTGCCAGTCGGCGACCGATGCGGAAGACGCCGTGCAGGAGGCTTTCGTGGAGGTGTGGAAGAGCGCGGCGCGATTCGATCCCGAGAAAGCGCCGGAGCGGGCCTTTGTCGCGACGATCGCGCGCCGGCGCATCATCGACGCGACGCGCCGGATGCGACGGCACTCCCAGGCGCAGCCCTTGACGGAGGGCATCGACGCGACCACCGACGATCACCTCACCATGGAGGATCGTACCGCGGTCGCGCTTGCGGCGAAGGCGGTGGAGCCGCTGCGTCCCGAACAGCGCCGGGTGCTCCTGATGTCGGTGTATCATGGCATGTCGCACGCGGAGATCGTCGAGGAAACCGGGCTCCCGCTCGGAACCGTGAAGTCCCACGTTCGCCGGAGCCTGGCGGATGTGCGGAAGCGGCTCACCGCCGCGCGGAGCGCGTCCGCCTAGTCGACGGTTTGCTCGTACACCGGCAGCGCTTCGCCGCGCGACACCACCACCGCCGCAGCGAGGTCGCCCGTCACGTTGAGCGTGGTGCGGCACATGTCGAGGAATCGATCCACGCCGAGGATCATCCCGATGCCTTCGGCGGGCACGCCCACCATGCCGAGGATCATGATCACGACGGGGATCGAGCCCGCCGGCACGCCCGCGGTGCCGATGCCGCCGAGCACGCAGATCATGAGCACGAGCATCTGCTGCGCGAGCGACAGATCCACGCCATAGAACTGTGCGAGGAAGAGCACGGTGACGCCTTCGAAGAGCGCGGTGCCGTTTTGATTCGCGGTGGATCCGATCGTGAGCACGAAGCGGCTCACGTGCCGCGGTAAGTGCAGGTTCTCTTCCGCCACGCGTAGCGACGTCGGCAACGTGGCATTGGACGATGCGGTGGAGAACGCGGTGAGCATCGCGGGCCGCACGCCGGCGTAGAAGACACGCGGGCTCATGCCGCCGAGGAATCTCACCGTGAGTGCGTACACAACGAATTGGTGAATGGCGAGACCGAGCACGACGACGAGCACGTACTGTCCGAGCTGCCGCAGGATGTCGTAGCCGAGCCGCGCGGTGAGCGTGAAGAGCAACGCCGCCACGCCGTACGGCGCGAGGCGAATCACGATGTCGATCAACGTGAGCACGACGTCGTACAGGCCTTCGAGTGCGTCGCGGAGTTTCTCGCTCGCGGGTGTGCGCGTGATCGCGAGGCCCACGCCGAGGAACAGGGCGAAGAACATGACGGCGAGCATGTCCCCGTTCGCCATCGCCTTCACGGGATTGTCGGGGATGATTCCGATGAGCAGGTCCAGTCCGCCCTTCGGCAAGTCTCCCGCTTTCGGCATGGACGCGCCGCCCTGCGCGGCGATGTCGTGTAGGCGCTGCGCGGTCTCCGGCGGAATGCCGTCGCCGGGGCGCAGCACGTTCACCAGCACGAGCCCGAGCATCACCGCGATGAACGACACGCCGACGGTGTACGCGAGCGTCTTGAGCCCGATGCGTCCGAGATTGCGCAAGTCGCCGACGCCGCACACGCCGAGGGCGAGCGCCGACACGATGAGCGGGATCACGAGCATGAAGAGAAGGCGCAGGAAGATCTTCCCGATCGGATCGCTCACGTGCGAGACGAACCACGCGAGCTGGGGCGCGTCGCCCCACGCGATGTGCGCGATCACGCCCAGAACGAGACCGGTCGCGAGACCGATCAACATGCGCGTGGAAAGGGTGGCGTTCACGCGTGCGCTAGGCGGAGAGCCGCGCCATCCACGCTTCCACCTCGTCGGGCGAACGCGGGATCGCCGCGGAGAGATTGCGAT
>CAZEPH010000505.1:0-2182 GCA_964514075.1 uncultured bacterium
GCCGCGCGACTACCTCCACGTCCGGGTGCACGCGCCGCGCGATCGCGTGGCTCTGTGCGCGCCGCTCGCCCGGAGCGCGCAGGCGTACGAGGATCTCCGCATGGCGCGCATCGGTGCGCATGTCGTAGTGGCGCACCAGACCGTTGAACGTCACCGGGGCGCCGGTCCCGGCGAAGACGGCGTAGTCCTCCACCTCGGGGACGCGCGACAGACGATCGCCGATCGCACTCGCCACAGCGAGCGTGCGCTCGAGCGGAGTGCCGGGCGGCATGTCCAGCACGACCTCGAACTCGCTCTTGTTGTCGAACGGCAGCATTTTCACGACGACGGCACGCAGCGCGAGCAGCGAGCCGGCGGCGAGGAGGAGAGCGATCATCCCCGCGAAGAACGCGGCACGGGCGCGAGCGCTTGCGAGCAGGCGCCCCATGAAGCGGCGGTAGAGGCGGTCCATGCGTCCGCCCTGCGTCTCGTCGTGTGCGCCCGCGCCCGGACGCAGCACGATGCGCGCGGCCCACGGCGAGACGATGAATGCGACGAGCAGCGAGAAGACCATCGCGAGCGACGCACCGATGGGGATCGGCTTCATGTACGGGCCCATGAGGCCGCCGACGAACGCGAGTGGGAGGATGGCCGCCACCACGGTGACGGTTGCGAGGATGGTGGGATTGCCGACTTCGTCCACTGCGGCGACGACGGCCGCGTCGTGGTCGAGCGAGCGGTCGCGCATGCGGACGTGCCGCGCAGTGTTCTCCACGACAACGATCGCATCGTCGACCAGGATGCCGATCGAGAAGATGAGCGCGAACAAGGTCACACGGTTCAGCGTGTACCCGAGGAATCGATACACGAAGAGCGTGAGCGCCAGCGTCACCGGAATCGCAATGGCCACGACCAGCGCCTCGCGCCGTCCGAGAGCGAGTGCGATGAGCGTGATGACCGACAGCGTTGCGAGAAGCAGGTGGAACATGAGGTCGTCGGACTTGTGCCGCGCGGTCTCGCCGTAGTCGCGCGAGACGGTCACGGCAAGGCGCCCGAGCAGGTGCGGACGCAGATCGTGCAGTTGCGCGTCGAGCGTGCGCACGAGACGCGTGGCGTTGACTCCGGGGAGCTTCGCCACCTCCACGACGACCGCGGGATGGCGCACGCCCCGTGCGTCGCCGTAGATCACGTAGGACGCGTGCTCCGCGGGACCGTCGGTGACCGAGGCGATCTCGGAGAGGCGCAAGAGGCGGCCGCCGCGCGCGGCGATCGGGAGCGCGCGCACGTGATCCGCGCTCGCGAGCGGGGACTCCACGCGCACCGTCGCGCGTGCGTTGTCGCGCACGATGTCGCCCGCCGCGCGCGCGACGCCGGCGCGGGCGAGCGCCGCAAGGACGTCGTCGATCGCCACCCGCGCATCGTTCATGCGGCGCGGGTCGGGTGCGACGGTCAGCATGCGCGGAGCGCCGCCGATGACCCGCACGGCGGCGACGCCGTGCGTCTTGCGCAATTCCGTTGCGAGCTCGTCCGCGACGAGGCGGAGATCGCCGTCCCCCGTGTCCACGCGCACCGAATCCCACACCGTGAGCACGAGGATCGGCACGTCGTCGATCGATCGGGGCGATACCGACGCCACGCGCGCGCCGTGCGGGAGCCCGCCCGCGACCTCGTCGAGGCGCGTGCGCACGCGGTTCAGCGCGTCGTCGGTGTTGTGCCCGACGAGGAAACGCGCGATGAGCAGCGCGCCGTCGTCGCGCGAGGTGGAGTAGAGGTACTCGATGCCGGGGATGCGCCACAGTTGGCGCTCGAGCGGCGCGACGATCTGCCGCTCGACTTCCGCGACCGTCGCGCCCGGCGCATCCACGGTCACGTCGACCATCGGAACCTGGATCTGCGGCTCCTCCTCGCGTGGGAGCGTCGCCAGCGCGAGGCAACCGAGCGCCACCGAGGCCACGACGAGCAGCGGCGTGACGCGCGAGTGCAGGAACGCGCGCGCCACGCGTCCCGCCAGGCCGAGCCGAACGGTGGGTAACATCAGCGCGCGAGCGTGACGAGCAGACCGTCGGAGAGCGTGCGCGCCTCGCGGGCGATGAGCTCGGTGGCGTCGAGACCGGCGAGCACGTCAATGCTGCTTCCGTCCGACGCACCGGTGCGGATCCACCGCAAGCGGGCACATTCGTCCTCGATGACGTACACGCCCGTG
>CAZEPH010000506.1:0-2173 GCA_964514075.1 uncultured bacterium
CGTCGGGCCAGTTCACAGCCTCGGTTGAGACAACGCCGATCCGATCGGCGGGCACCCGCAAGAGCATCATCCGACCACACCGGACTGGGTGCGCGGGCTCTTCGACGTGGCGAAGCAGCATCGCGTGACGCTCCGCTGGGTGAACTGCGGACTATGCGTCGACGAGCGTGGTGTCGATGAGCAGACGAACGGCGTGGAACGCGGCGGCCCCGAGGCGCTCTGGCAGATGGCCGAAGCGTCCGACGGCTTCGTGTTCATCGGGACGGAGTGAGGGAGACGATGGGACGGCGATACCTGAGCATCGTGGAACATCCGTGGCGCGCGACGATCGAGGAGCAGGCCGACACCGCGCTGTGGTTCACGCACGCGCTGCACAACGCAGGAGCGGGTGTGGGCGTGCTGCTGCGCGGGGACGCCGCCGCCTACGCGGCGAAGGACCAGAAGCCGCCGGTCTTGCGTCTCGGCACGCGAGGCGCCGTCCCGACGCCGAACATCGAGGCGGACATCCGTCAGCTCATGTTGAACCACGTGACGGTGTATCTCGTGCAGGACGACGCCTTCGCGCGCGGGATTTACAAAGAGGATTTCATCCCGGGGTTGCAGCACCTACCGAAGGGATGGCTCTGCAAGTTGTACGACAGCTACGAACGCATCCTTCACTGGTAGCCGATCGCTACCGCGTCGCCGGGATCAATGTGCTCGCCGCAAGAGCGCCGATCTTCCGTCCCATCGCTGTGCCGGTCTCCGTTGAGTTGCGGTAGTGCACGCCGTCGTAGACGCGCCCGTCGGCGACTTCCTGCACGAAGTCGCTGATCCGCGTCCAGGTGCGCACGACACCGGGCGCCGTGGGACTCACCGCCGTGAGCAACGGCGTCTGCCCCGCGCCGATCTCGGCATCGAGCACGGCACCCAGTGCGCCTGACACGATGCAATGCGCGCAGGGATATTCGGGGTGCATCGGCGTGTCGATGAAGGGCGTCCAGCCGGGGTCGCGCGCCGTCGCGTCGTTGCCGTCCAGATCACCATTGCGAATGGCCGTGATCGGACGCCAGAAGTTGTAGGCATACTTGGCGTCGAAGACGGCAATCGCCGCGTCGTCCATCGCGACCGCCGCCACGGCGAGCAGGCGTGCGTTCGCCGTGACGTCACGGCCCGGCGCCGTCGCGACGGAGCGCGCCACGTGCCAGTAGATGCTCGGGGACGTCGCTTCCCAGAAGCGCGCGATGGCGGTTTGCTCAGGAGTGCGCGCGGTGCTGTTCTTCTCGCCGATCGACTTGCTCTCGTTGTAGTCCCGCGCCCACGTGTCGCTCGTGAGACTCGGCGGGGGGCCCGGACGGAAGTGATCGCCGCGGGTCATCACCCACGGCGTGCGCTTCCCCCAGTGTGGCACGGCGGGAAGCGCCGTCGGAACGTACGCGCCGGCGGTCGTCAGCGGTCGATAGGTGTTGGGAGCCATCGCGCCGTCGCCGGCGCGCAACGCGAGGACGGCGGCCGCGGCGTGCTCACCCAGCGCGATGCCGTCGGCCGTGGCGCGTCCATCCGGGAGCGATCGGAGCCCCGCGTGAAAGTCGGCGTCGATCGACGCCTGCGCGGCGGGCACGAGTTTCACGAGCGACGCGTGCGTGGCGGAGAGAACCGCCGCATCGATCGAGGCGCCGGATGGTGCGGAGAGCTTCGTCCGCGGCGGCGAATAGCGCCGCGTGATGGCGTTGACCGCTTCGAACACGGAGACCTGTACGATCGCCATCGCCCGCACCGCGACAGGCGTGGGGGAGAGGGTCGAGGCGATCGCGGCAGCGGCCTCGTTCGCATCGGTGACGACATCGGCGCGCGCGGTGAACGCACCGATCGGCAGCGCCACACCCAGGAGCAGGATGAGCGCACAGGTCCGCACGCGTTGTGTGTTCACACTGACCTCCCTCCGTCACATGCGATCGGTCGGTGAGCTAGTAGGTGGTGAGATACCGCGCCGTCTCCCACGGGTGCACGTGCGCGATGTACTCCTGCCACTCCGCGCGCTTCGCGTCCAGGAAACGGTGCGCGATGTGCTCGCCGAGTGTGTCCATCACGAGCGAATCCGATTCGAGTGCGTTGAGCGCGTCGTTCAAGTCGCTCGGGAGTGATTGGATCTTCAAGCGACGGCGTTCGCCCGCATCCATGTGATATACGTTCG
>CAZEPH010000507.1:0-2165 GCA_964514075.1 uncultured bacterium
CGACGTCATTGGCATCGACGGGTGGATTGGGAATCATCCCGAGGGCCGCGTGGCGTCGTCGCTGTTCATGGCGGTGGAAGGCGCAAACGTCGCGGCCATGCAGCAGATTCTGTACTTCACGCCGACCGCGGAGGAGCTGGCGAACTGGAAGCCGATGTTCCGCGTGATCTACACGCCGGCGTTGTCGATCGAAGGATACGACAAAGGCCGCTGCATTCTCGTGGACATCGAGAACTACGTGACGCGCATCATGGGCACCGACTACTTCGGCGAATCGAAGAAGGGCGGACTGCGCATGCTGAACGCGAAGGTGTACCGCGACGGCGGCATGGTGCTGCACGCGGGGGCGAAGGTCACGCCGGTGAAGGGCGCGAGCGGCAAAGTGGATCGCCGCTTGTTCATCATCATGGGTGAGAGCGGCACCGGAAAGACCACGTCGACGTTCTCTCCGCAAGGCAACGCGGAGGTCGGTTTCTCCGAGTCGATTCAAGACGACATGGTGATGCTGTATCCGAACGGCCGCGTGTACGCGACCGAGAACGGGTGCTTCGCCATCTCCGCCGGCTTGTCCGCGGAGAACGAACCGATCATTTACAAAGGCGCGATGGCCGCCGACACGTGGCTCGAGAACAACTTCCAGGATGCCGGCGGCGTGTTGGACTTCATGAAGTCCACGATCACGCCCGAGGAAGCGCGTTTGTGGGAGAAGCAGTTGCTGCACTCCGGCGTCTCGCGCGAGGACATGGATGCGTACCTGTCGGGTGCGAAGACGTACGCGTGGACGAAGAACGGGCGCTGCATCATCCCGATGCGCGCGATCGAGACCGCGGGCGATACGTTGAACTTGCCGACGCCGCACGCGATCGGCGTGTTGAATCGCAATACGAACATCATTCCGGGCGTGGTGCGCTTTACGTCGCCCGCGCAAGCGGCTGCGTACTTCATGCTCGGTGAGACGATGGGCACCGCGGCGTCCGGAGCGGATGCCGGCAAGGCGAAGCGCTCGCCATTCACGAACCCGTTCTTCCCTCTGCGCAACGAGATGATGGCGAATCGCTACATGGAACTCGCCGCCACAATGCCGAAGGTTCTCAACTTCATGATGAACACGGGGTGGGTCGGCGGGGACGACGTCGCCGAGAAGGCGGGCACGGCGCTCAAAGTGAAGATCCGTCACTCGTCGGCGATCTTGCAGGCGTTGGCGGATGGTTCGATCGAGTGGGTGGACGATCTGGACTTCGGCTATCAGATCGCGCGCGCAATCCCCGGCGTGCCTGACGAGATTCTGCAGCCACGCAAATTGTACGAGGCGCAGGGTCGCCTCGATGAGTATCGCGCCGTGGTCGAGGAGTTGCGCGCGGGACGCCGCGAGTACCTGGCGAAGTTCACGGGGATCAACCAGGACATCGTGAAGGCGTTGTAGCTCACACACCCTCGAGAGGCGCAAAGAGCGGCCGTCGTCGACATCTCTGGACTGCGGCCGCTTTGACTACTGCAAGTTCGTCGAGCGTGATCCACACGACAACACGCGAGGGCGTCGTCTGTCGCTGCGAGCGCGCGCAACAACTCACGCCTCGCGTGACGGCCGTCCCGAGGGATCACTTCTGATACCGGTAGCTCCTTCGGACCACACCGCACGCTCCGGAGAGAGCGTGATCCACCGGAGCACACGCGCTCCTTCCTCCTGCGAATTGCCGCGCACCCCTGCGCACGAATACGGTGCGAGACGGCGTATCGTTCGAGTTGTGAGCGATCGCCAGGAGGTCATTGGCCATGAAAGTTGGATTCGGACTCCGTGTTGCCTCGGCGATGGTCCTGATCGGAGCGTTCGCGCTCATCCTGGCCGCGCCCGCGGTCGGGGACACCGGCGGCGCAACGAGCAACACACTCTCCACGACGTGCAACAGTTCGCTCACGACGCGCTTGCACTTCGTGCACGGGAACCCGTGCGAGTGCTTGCGTCTTACGGTCGCGGGCGTGCGCACGCGCTGCACGCAAGTCGCGCCGGGCGAAGCGGGCGGGACGATTACCGTGCCCGCCGGCGTCACAACCGGTTCGATTCGTTGGGCCGGGTTGTACTGGGAGATCATCAGCGACAAGGGCGCACCCGTGCTCCCGGTGAAACTCAATGGCGTACCGGTCACGCCGGTCGCTCTGCCGACGTC
>CAZEPH010000508.1:0-2164 GCA_964514075.1 uncultured bacterium
GATCAACGTCTACTTCCACGTCATCAATCGGGGAACGGGCATCTCGAACGGCGACATCCCCGACCAGTGGATCACCGACCAGATTGCCGTACTCAACGGCGCGTACGGTCCGTGGGGATGGACCTTCGTGCTGGCCAGCACCGACCGCACGACGAACTCCGCGTGGTACACGTGCACCGGCGGCACGTGCGAGAGGGACATGAAGACCGCGCTGCGCCAGGGCACGGCCGATGACCTCAACATCTACACCAACAACATGGGTGGAGGACTGCTCGGCTGGGCGACGTTCCCCCAGAGCTATCGGAACGACCCGATCATGGACGGCGTCGTCGTTCTCTACGGAACGTTGCCGGGCGGACCCGTCGTGCCGTACAACGAGGGCGACACCGCCACGCACGAGGTCGGGCACTGGATGGGCCTCTTCCACACGTTCGAGGGCGCCTGCAGTCAGAAGGGCGACCGCGTGAACGACACCCCGAGAGAAAGGTCCGCGGCGTTCGGGTGTCCGACAGGCCGTGACACCTGCACGCAGCCGGGGCTCGACCCGATCGAGAACTTCATGGACTACGTGGACGACTCGTGCATGTTCCAGTTCACCGCGGGACAGGACGCGCGCATGGAGACGATGTTCTCGACGTATCGCTTCGGACAGTAGATCGCGCAACGCGAGAGTAGTGGAAGGCGGTCCCGTGCCCGGCCAACCCTCGGGCGCGGGACCGTCCGTTTCTACTGGTCCGGGAGGACGACGATCGAGTGGATGCGCCGTCGCCGGCGCTCCAGCAAGTAGTTGACGAACTGCCCGCCGACCGGGCTGGGTTTCGTGCCGCCGCGATTCACGACGCGGCACAGGAGCATGCGCGTGCGCGGATTCCACTCCATGTTGATCGCGCCGCGCCCCTCTGGCGCCGCGCTGTGCAACTTGGCCCACCCGTGCGAGCGACCGGGCTGGTGCTGCCGCTCGACGACGAGCCCGAAGCGCGCGAGCTGCGGATCGTTCACGATGGCGTCGCGCACACTCGTACCTTGCGTGCACACCACTTGAATGACCGTTTGCATGAACGAGATCCTCCCCGTGCGCGGACGATACCCCGGGTGTATCGTCACTGGCGTAATTCACTCTAAGCATAGAGTACGTGAGGAATCTGCCGCCATGATCGACCCGCCTCAGATCGTCCAGATCGCACAGCAGCACACGGCCGTGATCCACCTCGTCGCCACGGGCGAAGAAATGCAGGACGTGATGGGTCCGGGAATTGACGAAGTGATGTCAACGATCGCCGCGCAGGGGATCGCTCCGACCGGCGCGTGGTTCACGCACCATCTCCAGATCTCCGACGACACGTTCGACTTCGAGATCAGCATGCCGGTCGCGTCACCTGTTGCGCCGGCCGGCCGCGTGCGGCCGGGTGCGTGGCCCGCGATGACGGCCGTCCGGACGACGTTCCACGGCACTTACGAGGGTTTGCCGGAGGCCTGGGGTGAGTTCGATGAATGGATCGCGGTGAACGGTCACACGCCTGCGGACGATCTCTACGAGCAATACGTACTCGGCCCGGAGTCGAGTGAGGATCCGGCGGACTGGCGTACGGAACTCACTCGTCCGTTGAAGTAGTGCGCGGCCGCGCGGGCCGGCGTGGCGCCGGGGCCGCCCGAGTGCGGAAAAACCAGAGCGCCCCCGCGCGTGGCGGGGGCGCCCGGTCTGCAGGCGGACGACGCGCGAGCTAGAACCCGGTCAGTTTGTGGCAGACATCCACGCCCAAGTTGGCCCACGTCACGCCGAAGTCGAGACTTTGCAGTCCGACTCCCGAACACGCGTTCGTACCATTCCCGACGACGAAGCACGCGTTGCTCGGTGTTTCGAACACGAGCACGTAGGGCGTTCCCGCGGTGAGCGACGGAGACGCCATGAAGCGCATTCTCACGGGCACGGCCGCGGGGTAGATGGGCGCGCCGCTCACGGTGTAGACGGTCGTCGTCGTGAGGAGCGTCCCGGGGACGCCGCCACCCGCGTCGGTGTAAATCGATGCCTTGATGGTGAAGGTCGAGAACCCGTTGTCCGAGCAGCCAATGACGACGCCGGCCGGAATATCCGTAATCGTGGGAATGAACTGCTGCGCTACCTGCCAGCCCACAGTCCCATATATGCCCCATCCGGTGCCGACCG
>CAZEPH010000509.1:0-2160 GCA_964514075.1 uncultured bacterium
TCCTTCTGCGGCGTCGCATCCCTTCCCCTGACGGGCGAGACGGAAGCGATGGACAGCACGCAGACCGTGCAACTCGTCGTGACGGATGCAAAGGGCAGCACGGGCTACGCGCACGTGCGCCTGAGACTCACCACGCAGACCGGCGTCGACGATCGCGGCGAGGCGCCGGGACCGAGCCGGCTCTTCGCGCGGACCTCTCCGAACCCGGTTCGCGCGGGCGAAGCGACGCAGTTCGCGCTCCACGTGCCGCAGGGCGCGGCGGGATCGCAGCGCAGTCGTGTGGTCTTGCGCGTGTTCGATCACACCGGACGATTGGTGGCCACGCCCATCGACGGCTGGTGGGAGACAGGCAGGAGCACGCTGTCCTGGATACCGCGTGACGCGCAGGGCCGCGACCTCGCCCCCGGCGTGTACGCATACCGCCTCGAGGCCGGCACGCAGTCAATGACGCGGAAGCTGGTCGTGCTGCAACACTAGGCGTCGAACGAAAACGGGGCGTCACTCACCCGAGTGACGCCCCGCTACTCTCTCCACCGCGATCGCGAAGAGGGGACCGCGAATCGAGCGAATGCTCCACCCTGAGCTCGATTCGCGGTCCCCTCTTCGTCGATCAGGCCACAGCCATGCCGTGCGTCGGATCCGTCGCGTGCTCGCCGCTGTGTCCCGCGTGCCTCTGCGGCGGATTTGCCAGTGGCACGATCGGGAACGTGGCGCGGAACCAGCCCACGCACAGCATGAACAACCCCAGCACGCCCAGCGGCACGCCGATCTCCGGCAGTCCGATCGTCACGTGGTCCTTCCCGAACGTCGGCATCACCAGCACGGTGTGCTGCAGGAAGATCCCCGTCATGATCACGAAGTAGAAGAACGTGATCGTGGCGGCAGTCGTCTTCGCGAATTTGGTCATCATGCCGAGGAAGGGCGTCACGAAGCACAGAAACAGGACAACCCACGAGAGCGGCCGCCACGCCGAGCGCACGCGGTCCATGACGTAGTGGGTTTCCTCGGGCATGTTGCCGTACCAGATCGGCAGGAACTGCGCCATGAACAGGTACGTCCAGATCATGCACCAGCCGAACGTGAGCTTGCCGAGATCGTGCAGGTGTCCCGTGTGGATGTAGCCGTCCAGCGCGGGGCGGCGAGCACGCGTCAGCATCGCGAGGAACCACGTCGTGGCCCACGCCGTGTAGAGGCAGCCCATGAAGATCCACCCGCCGAACATCGTGCTGGACCAGTGCTGGTCGAGCGACATGAGCAGGTCGAATGCGGCGAAAGTGAACGTCACCGCGTAGAGAATCGCGATCACGGGCGCGAGCCGGCGGTGCACGCGACGCTCCGTGTCCAGGGCGTTCTCCACCGAACCGGCGCCCGACGTCCAGCTCTCGTACATGCCGCGCAGCTTGCCGTCCACCTTGCCCTTGGCGACGATCATGTCCGGGATGAGCGAGAGCCGCACGAAGTACAGGCTGGCTGCGAACATCACGCCGAGCGACACCAGAAGGCGCGTCGCGAAGAAGCCCTGCGAGAGCCACGTCTTCTTGAAGGCGAGCGGATGTTCGACCCACTCGTAAATGTGCGGCGCCCCGAACAGCGCGATGAGCGCGACGAGCACCCACGCCACCGGCAGAAATGCGCAGTAGCTCTCGGCAATGCGCGCGATGCCGCGCCCCCAGTGCCCGGTCGTGATCTTGAGCACCGCCGCGATGACCACGCCGCCCTGCGCGACGCCCATGAACAGAAACGTGCCGACGAGCAACCCGCCCCACGTGCGATCCGGGTGCGCGCCCACGTTCAGAATGAACGATCCGATCCCGACCACGAGCAAGAACGCGGCGAGAGCCATGACGCCCTTCGGCATCGGTCGGGGAAGGGCAGCGGACAAATCGTGCACGGTCGAAGTCCTCACGAGTTACTGCGGGGTGGTCCGCTGCAAGTGGCGGACGTAGTTGACGAGATCCCACCCGCCCTGCGCGTCGATCGCGAAGCGATAGCTCGGCATGATCGGACCGCCGCGGCGAATGTGCGCGTAGATGTAGCCGTCGGTACGGGCGCGCGTCATCGGCGCGACGAGGCTGGGCGGCGGAATGAACTTCTTCGCGACCGTCCCGTTTCCGACGCCGGTTGCGCCGTGGCAGAGCACGCAGTAGGTCTGCCACAACC
>CAZEPH010000510.1:0-2159 GCA_964514075.1 uncultured bacterium
CCCGCGGACAACGCAACCACTCTCCCCATGCCGTTCGTCGTGCGACGTGCGCACGCGAAGTCCGCGCGCGACATCCACAACGAAATCCGTGCGGCGCAAGCAGAGCCCGCGCGTTCCGGCGACGTGCAGATCGGCGCGCCACACAGCGCGCTCGCCACGCGCCTCTTCACCACTCTACCCGCCTTCCTCCGCGACGCGCTCGTGTGGCGACGCCTCACGCGCGACCCACTCTTCGCGCAAAAGACAATGGGGACGATCGCCGTCACATCGCTTGCGCACCTCGGCGCAGGCTCCTGCGCTGCATGGGCGATTCCGCTCGGCATTCATCCGTTGATCGTCGCGCTCGGCGGCATCGCGCGAAGGCCCGGCGTACTCGGCGACACGATCGCCATCCGCGAGTACCTGTGCATGACCGTGCTCTTCGATCACGACGTCACCGACGGCGCTCCGGTCGCACGGTTTCTGCAGGAGCTGCGCGCGTTGATCGAGGCGAGCTTTGGGCTCACGGACGACTGAGCGCTTGATCGCGTGAGCGTTCTCGCGGGGCCGTGGTGAGCTATCCAGCAGGCCCGAGCAACGGAGGAGGATACGTGGACTGGCGTGAACATGTGGTGAGCGACCCCGATACCCTCTCGGGGAAACCCGTGGTGCGCGGAACGCGGCTCTCCATCGACTTCATCCTCGGACTCTTCGCCGCTGGGTGGGCCGAGGCTCAGGTTCTCGAGAACTACCCGCCACTCACACCGGAGTCTCTTCGAGCAGTCTTTGCCTACGCCGCTGAGACACTCGGCGAGGAAGGTTCGTATCCGCTGCGTCGCCGAGCCATGTAGTGCGACTCCTCGCGGACGAAAACGTCCCGCGGGTGAGCTGAGGGAGATTCGCTAGCACAGTGGATCGCAGACCCGGAACCGGGATCGTCCATGAGCGCCCTCACCGTTCGGAGTTGGAAGCTAGCTGGGAACGAACGTGAACAGGCACGATCGCACAGCGATTGCGCAACACTCTCGCGGAGGGGCGGCGACAAGGCGACGCAACACAGAGACATCGCACGCGCACGCGAGTATCTGAACGACTATCACGGGAGAGAGAAACGTGGCTCGTCGAAGTAGGGACTGGCACAAAGGCTTGCACGAGGATCTGCGCGATCCGGTTTTCGCGCGGGAGTTCCTCCTTGCTGCAATCGAGGACGGCGTCTCCGTCCAACAAGCGTTGGCCCAGGTGATTCGCGCCCGCGGCGTCGCGGCATTCGCGTCGGCCGTCCGCATGGCGCCGCCCAACGTCTCGCGCGCGATCAACGCGCGGCACAACCCAACACAGGAGACATTGAATCGCCTCCTCCGACCATTTGGTCTGAAGCTCGGCCTCGCGCCGATCAAGAAACCGACCGGCAAGAGGGCAGCGTAGTATCCGTTGCGCCGCCGAGCCATGTAGTGCGACCCCTCGCTAGATGTGAGCGAGACTCCCCAGTACAGTTGATCGCAGACCCGGAAGCATGACAAAGCGGAACGACGCAATGACCCTCTACGACACGATAGGTCACGGATACCGAAATCTCCGGCAGCAAGACGCGCGCATCGCCGCACGGATACTGCAAGCGCTCGGAAGCGCCGCCAGCGTTCTCAACGTCGGAGCAGGCGCAGGATCGTACGAACCGCGCGATCGCCCGCTGATCGCCGTCGAGCCGTCCGTGGTGATGATTCGTCAACGGCCGACAGACGCAGCGCCCGCGGTGCAAGCGTCGGCGACATGTCTGCCGTTCCGGGACGCGAGCTTTGATGCATCACTCGCGATTCTCACCATCCACCACTGGCCTGATCCCGCGCGAGGGCTCGAGGAACTCCGGCGTGTGGCGCGCCAGACGGTGGTGATTCTCACATTCGATACGTCCGTTGGTGGATTTTGGCTGACGGACTACTTCCCCGCGATACCGGACATCGATCGGCAGTCGATGCCGCCCATCGCGGAGATTCAGCGACACCTGGGCAGCATTGCAGTTTTCGACGTCCCCATTCCCCACGACTGTACGGATGGTTTCCTCGGTGCGTATTGGCGCCGTCCTCACGCGTACCTGGATCCCACCGTTCGTTCGGCTATTTCTCTCGTCGCGAAAATCGAGGGCGTGGAGGACGGTCTCGCGGCGCTGCAACGAGACCTTGCTT
>CAZEPH010000511.1:0-2140 GCA_964514075.1 uncultured bacterium
ACGAGCGCCCGGTAGATGTCCTCGGCCGCGAAGGGCATGAACGGCGCGAGCATCCGGCAGGACGACTCGATGACTTCGTGGAGCGTGTCGTACGCCGCGGCCTTGTCCGCTCGCGAAGCGTCCGAGTCGGCCGAGCGCCAGAAGCGGCGGCGATTGCGCCGCACGTACCAGTTGCTCACGTCGTCCACAAGGAAGTCCGCGAGCGTGCGCGCGGCGCGCGTCAGATCGTAGCCGTCCATGAAGGAGCGCACGCGTTCGACCGTGGCGTCGAGACGCGAGAGGATCCATCGGTCCATGGGATCGGCAGCTTGCACGGCGCGATGCGGGTCGGGTTCGTAGCCGTCGATGTTCGCGTAGAGCGTGAAGAACGCGGCCGTGTTGCGCAACGTCCCGAGCACGCGCCGCCGTACTTCGCGCACGCCGTCGGCGTCGAAGCGCAACGAGGTCTGGAGCGGACTGGCCGTGAGGAGGTACCACCGCAGCGCGTCCGCGCCCTCCTCGTCCATCAGGCCCATCGGATCGACGGTGTTGCCGCGCGACTTGCTCATCTTCTGCCCGTCGCGGTCCAGGACGTGCGCGTTCGCGATGACGTGCTTGTACGGCGCGCGCTTCCACAAGAACGCGGAGATCGCGAGCAAGCTGTAGAACCAGCCACGCGTTTGGTCGATCCCCTCCGCGATGAAGTCCGCGGGGAAATGCGCCGCACGCTGGTCCTCGTTCTCGAACGGCGCGTGCCACTGTGCGAACGGCATGCTCCCCGAGTCGAACCACGCGTCGATCACTTCCGGCGTGCGCACCATCACCCCACCGCACGCGCACGGCAGGAGCACGCGATCGATGAACGGCTTGTGCGGGTCCATGTCCGCCGCAACGGCCTCGCCGTCGACATCGGCCCAGCGCGCGGGTGCGACGGCGCCATCCTCGATGAGTCGGCCCTCCGCTGCGAGGACCGCGCGCGACGATACGCAACGCTCGGCCGCGCACGCGGCGCACACCCACACCGGCAGCGGCGTCCCCCAATAGCGGTCGCGCGAGATGGCCCAGTCCACGTTCCCCGCGAGCCACGCGTTGAAACGGTTCTCGCCGACCTCTCCCGGATGCCACTCCACCTGCGCCGCCGCGGCGAGGAGATCGTCCTTGTATTGGGTGGTGGCGATGTACCACGACTCGCGCGCGTAGTAGATGAGGGGCGAATCACAGCGCCAGCAAAACGGGTAGGTGTGCGTCATGCGCCCGGCGTGCACGAGTCGGCCCGCCGCGCGCAGGTGCTCGATGATCGAGGGGTCCGCGTCCTTGATGAACTGCCCCTCCCACTCGGGCACATCGGAGGTGAAGCGCCCGCGTCCATCCACGGGACGGAACACCGGGAGATCGTGGCGGCGGCTCGCTTCGTAGTCATCCGCGCCGAACGCCGGCGCCATGTGCACGATGCCCGTGCCGTCGTCGAGCGAGACGAACTCCTCGCACACGACGCGGAATGCGCGCTCGTCGGTCACGTACGGGAAGAGCGGCGCGTAGCGGAGTCCGTCCAGATCGCGCCCGGCGAGTCGGCGCACCGGCTCGAACGAATCTCCGAACGACGCGCGCACGAAGTCCACGCGTTCCTCCGCGAGAAGCACACGCCGTTCGCCCGCGCGTGCGATCACATACGTCGCATCGGGGTTCACGGCGATCGCAACGTTCGACGGGAGCGTCCACGGGGTGGTCGTCCAGACGAGCGCGTCCACGGGCGCGGTTTCGCCCGGCGGCGTGAGCGGCATCGTCACGACGACCGACGGGTCCTCCGCGTCGTCGTACCCTTGCGCGACCTCGTGCGACGAGAGCGGCGTGCCGCAGCGCGGGCAGTACGGAAGCACTTTGTGGCCGCGGTAGATCAACCCGGCCTCCCAGAAACGCGACAGCGCCCACCAGACGCTCTCGATGTACTCGGAGTGCAGGGTGACGTACGCGTCGTCCAGGTCGACCCAGTAGCCGATCCGGCGCGTCATCGCGCGCCACGCGTCGACGTACTGGAACACGCTCTGACGGCACGCATCGTTGAAGCGCGCGACGCCGTAGGATTCGATCTGGTCTTTCGAACTCATGCCGAGCGCTTTCTCGACTTCGAGCGTCCGGGAAATGCCGCGCTCATCGTCAACAA
>CAZEPH010000512.1:0-2135 GCA_964514075.1 uncultured bacterium
CTCGCCGGGACCGACCACGCTGATAGGATGCCCGCCGCCGCTCGACGCGCTGGATCACGCCCACGGCCGGACGCGCACCGAGGATCGCTGGGGGCTCACACTCCTGGCGATGCTGCACGGCGCCGAGCAGCGCGACGCCGGCCGCGTCGACGAGGCGCGTGCGTCGTGGAGCCTCGCGGAACGGCTGGCCGGCAACGAGCCAGAAGTGAACCAGACGCTCGCCCGCTACTACCTCACGATCGGGGACACCGCGCGCGCGCTGGACCACAGCACGCGAGCGATCGCACAGGCGCCGTTGCGCAGCAGGGCGCGCGCGCTGGACGCGGACCTGCGCCTCGCGGCCGGTGACACGGCGTCGGCGTTGCGGGAGTTCGAGTCTGTTCGTAGCGCGAACGGCTCTCTCTCGGCGTTGCAGGAAATCCGCCTGGGGAACGTCTACGCGTCGCGCGGCGAGTGGCCGAAGGCGATCGAGATGTACGAGCACGCACTCTCTCTCGACCCGTCCGCGGGCGAGGGATGGATCAGTCTCGGAAGCGCGTACGGAAACGCGGGACGTGCGGCGGATGCGGTGGCCGCGCTGGAGCGCGGATCCTCGCTCGGAGCAGGAACGCCGGCGGCGCGCGTGCAACTCGGCATCGCGCTCGCCGCGCAGAACAAACTGACGGACGCGGAGCGCGAACTGCGGCGCGCCGTGCGCGAGGCGCCGTCGCTCGCGGAGGCGCACGGGGCACTGGGCGCACTCCTCCTGCAGACGCAACGCCTGGACGAGGCCGCGCGGGAATGGCGCGCGGCGGTGACGCTCCAACCGCGCTTTCCCCGCGCCCACCTGGCGCTCGGGAGCATCGCGCGTGCGCGCGGCGATCTCGCGACGGCGGAGCGCGAATTGAACCTGGCCGACGCCGAGCATCCGGGGGATCCGCAAACGCTCCTGCAAATCGGCTACGTGTTCCTGGCGCAAGGCCGCATCGACAACGCGCGCACGGCGTGGCTCGCCGCGCTCGACGCCGCGCCGAACGATCCCGCCGTCACACACGCTCTCGCGCAGTTGGAGAAGGAATGACCGACGCCATCCTCTCCCTCGACCAAGGGACCACGGGCACGCGCGCCGTCCTGTATTCGCTGCAGGACGGGAGGATCGCGGGGAGTGCCTACGAGGAATTGCCGCAGCACTTCCCGCGCCCGGGATGGGTGGAGCACGATCCGGACGACATCTGGTGCGGCGTCGTGCGCACGATCGAGCGCGCGCGGCGCGCGGCGGGCGACGTGCGTGTGCGGGCGATCGGCATCACGAACCAGCGCGAGACGGTGGTGGTGTGGGATCGCGCGTCGGGCGAGCCGATTCACCGTGCGATCGTGTGGCAGGATCGACGCACCGCGGCCGCGTGCGCGCGCCTGCGCGAGCGCGGCGTCGAGAGATCCGTGCGGCGGGCGACGGGCCTCGTGCTGGATCCATACTTCAGCGCGACGAAGATCGCGTGGCTCCTTGCGCACGACCGTTCCGCACGCCGCCTCGCCGCGCGCGGAGCGCTCGCCGCCGGCACCATCGACACGTGGCTCGTGTGGAAGCTCACCGGTGGATGCGTGCACGCCACCGATCCGACGAACGCCTCCCGCACGCTCTTGTACGACATCGGCCGGCGCGCGTGGTCGCCGCCGCTGCTCTCGCTGTTCGACGTCCCCGCCCCGCTCCTGCCCGAGGTCAGAGGATCCGCCGGCGCATTCGGTCAAACGGCGGGCCGGCCGGGCGGTCTGAGCGACGGCACCCCGATCACCGGCGTTGCGGGCGATCAGCAGGCTGCGCTCTTCGGGCAGGGGTGCACAAAACGCGGGCAAGCGAAGAACACGTACGGGACGGGGTGCTTCTTCGTCGCCAACGCCGGCCACACGCGTCCGCGTACGCCGCGCGGACTTCTCACGACGCTCGCGTGCGACGAACGCGGGCGCGCCTGCTACGCGGTGGAAGGATCCGTCTTCGTCGCCGGCGCCGCGGTTCAGTGGTTGCGCGACGGCCTGGGGATCATCGCGTCCGCGGCGGAGACGGAAGCGATCGCGACGAGCGTGCCCGACAGCGGCGGCGTGGTTGTCGTGCCCGCGTTCGCTGGATTGGGCGCGCCGTATTGGGACGCCGAGGCGCG
>CAZEPH010000513.1:0-2133 GCA_964514075.1 uncultured bacterium
CGGCCGCGAGCAAGCCCCGCACTGCTCGAGGGGACGCGGACGCGAGGCGTCGCAGGACGCTCGCATCCCGCACCGCCAACGTCGCGGCGACAGCAGCCAGCAGTGAACACGTGACGAGGGCGATGCGCCCGCCGATCGCAGGCGTCTCCCCGATCACGAATGCAGGGACGTACGCCAGCGGAACGCAGAGCGCCCACGCCGCGATGATCCACTTCCTGTGAGCGGGCAAGTGCGTCATCAGAAGCTCGACCTGATCTGCCGTCCGTGCGAACGCCTTCTACCGTGTCGCCTCTTACCCTGCCGGGGAAGGGAGACCGACGGCACCTCACGCACGCGACTTCGGGATGTGCGTGGCCCTGTGCTTGCGCGCACCGATTGCGTACTCTTCCGCGATGCGCGACACACATGCTGACGTGACGACACGCCTGGTCCTGCGCACCTGGTGGCCGCTCGCCGCGAGTTGGCTGCTCATGGGGCTCGAACTCCCCGCGATCAGCGCCGGCATGGCGCGCCTCCCCAACGCGACCGTGAATCTCGCCGCGTACGGCGGCGTCGTCTTCCCGCTCTCGATGCTGATCGAAGCGCCCATCATCATGCTGCTCTCCGCCTCCACGGCGCTCTCGCTCGACGATCGCTCGTACCGGCTCGTGCAGCGCTTCATGTTTCTCGCGGGCGGCGCGCTCACGCTCGTGCACGCGGCGATCGCGTTTGCGCCGCCGCTCTTCGACCTCGTCGTCGCGCGCCTCATGCATCCGCCGAGCGAAGTGCTCGAGCCCGCGCGCCTCGGTTTGCAAATCATGACGCCGTGGACGATGTCAATCGCGTACCGCCGCACGCAGCAGGGCGTGATGATCCGCCACGGGCGATCGTGGGCCGTGGGCGTCGGAACGATCGCGCGTCTCGCGGCAAATCTCCTCGTCGTGGGCATCGGACTCAGCGTGCGCACGATCCCCGGCATCGTAGTGGGCGCGTCGGCCGTCGCGTGCGGCGTGATCGCGGAAGCGGTGCTCTGTGCGTTTCTCGTGCGCCCCACTCTGCGGGACGCCGTGCGCACCGCGCCGCCTGTGGCGCAGCCGCTCACGCGCAGTGCCTTCCTGCGGTTCTATCTCCCTCTTTCGCTCACACCGGTGATGACGATTCTCGCGATGCCGCTCGCGAGCGCGGCGATGTCGCGCATGCCGCTTGCGTTGGAGTCGCTCGCGGCGTGGCCCGTGGTGAATGGGCTCACGTTCACGCTGCGCAGCATGGGGTTCGCGTTCAACGAAGTCGTCGTTGCCCTGGTGGGGCGCCCGCACGCGGTGCCGCACTTGCGGCGCTTCGCACTGGCGCTCGGCGCTGCGACGTCGTGCGCGCTCGCGCTCATCGCGCTCACGCCGCTCGCGCGTGTGTGGCTCGTCGACGTGACCGCGCTCGCACCGCACCTCGTGCCGCTCGCGCGCACGGGGCTCGTGCTCGGCATTCTCATGCCCGCGGCGGCCGTCGGGCAGAGTTGGTTTCAGGGCGCGATCGTGCACGGGCGCAAGACGCGCGGCGTGACGGAAGCGACGATCGTGTACCTCGCGTCGATGATCGCGGTGCTCACGGCCGGGCGGTTGTACGGGCTCGTGCCGGGGCTCTACGTGACGGTCGTCGCCCTGCTCGTGGGGAACGTGGCGATGATGCTGTGGTTGCGGTACCGCGCGCGTGAGTTGCTTGCGAGGTTGGCGCGCGCGGCGTGAGTGGCGTACCCTCACGGGCGCGGAGGGCACGCACCATGACCTGGAAGTACAGCGACGACTATTACAAGAACTACACGCGCGAGACGTGGGATGAATCGGCGGCCGAGTACGACCGCTTGATCGCGTGGCAGTATGCGCCGTTCAGCGAGCCGCTCCTCACGGCGCTGGCTCCGCGACACGGCGAGCGCGTGCTGGACCTCGCCACGGGGCCGGGGGAACCGGCTCTCACGATCGCGCGCGCCATCGCGCCGGACGGGCACGTGGTCGGCGTCGATCTCTCCCAGAAAATGATCGAGATCGCCACACGCACGGCTGCGAAGCGCGGACTCACCAACGTCACGTTCGCGGTCGACGACGCGGAGAACCTCTCGCTTCCGGACGCAAGCGTGGACGTGGTGATCTCACGCTTCGGCTT
>CAZEPH010000514.1:0-2128 GCA_964514075.1 uncultured bacterium
TTCCACCCGTCGGTGCGGGGGACCCCGGAATCGCCGCACGTTCGGACGCGACCGTGCTCGCGCACGCGCGCGCAAGCGGCGGGCGCGTGAGCGAGCAATCCGCTCCGCTCATCGCCACGCGCGATCGCGTGCTCGTGTGGAACGGCAGCGGCTTCTGGCGGTGGCGCCTCACGGCGACGGAGAACGACCGTCTCGTTGACGTGCAGCCAACGCTCGTTCGCGCCGCGATGACGTGGCTGGTGGTGGAAGGCGCGGCGGGCGCGGTGACCGTCGTGCCCGACGCGCCCGTGATTCGCTTCGGCGACGTGGCGCGGTTCGCGGGTTCGGTGCGCGGTGGTCCGGACGGAGTCACACTGACGCTCGCGCTGCGCGACCGCACCGTACCGTTCCGCTTGGGTGCGGATAGCGCGTCGTTCATCGCGGAGATCGACGACCTCGCCCCCGGCCGCTACACGTACACGGCACGCGCCGTGCGAGGCGGACGTGTGATCGGGACGAGCGGCGGTGAGGTCGTCGTGGAATCACGCTCTCTCGACGCGGACGACGTGAACGTCTCCGAGGATGCGCTGCGTGCGATCGCGCGCGAGAGCGGCGGCGCGTACATGCGCGCGACAGACGACGGCGTGGTGGACGCGGTGCGCCGTCTCGTGCGCGCGCCGCGGGAGGTCACGGGGCCGCGCGTGGAGGTGTGGAGTCACCCCGCGGCGCTGGTGCTGGCTCTGAGTGTGCTCGGCGTGGAGTGGTTTCTGCGGAAGCGGTGGGGGCTGGTGTAACGGCATAGACACGGAGGGGTCGGGTGGTGCGGTGGGGGATGCTGTGTCTTCTGGCGTGCAGCATGTCGAGTGTGGCGCACGCGTCGCTACTGATCAACGAAGTGTTCTACGATCCCACCGGGCGGGATGATGAGTTGGAGTTCGTGGAGATCGCGAACGGCGACGTCACGCGCGCGTCGCTCGCCGGTGTTGCGGTGGACGTGTGGCGCGGCGCGAGAGGGTGGCGGCGCGCGTGGGAGAGCGGCGACGCGTCGCGCGCAATGGAGTCGTCGAGTGTGTTGCTCCTCACCTCGCATCCCGGTGATGCGGACGTGTTGAGCGAAGATCTTCCGAACGAAAGCGGTGCCGTGCGCATTACGCGCGACGGCATCGCGCTGGACATCGTGGGATGGGGCGATGTGACCGCTCCCGATCTCGCGCGCGGCGCGCCATGTGCGGACGTGCCGAGTGGACGCTCGCTCGCGCGCATACCCGACGCGCAGGACACAGGCGACAACGCGCGCGATCTGCTGCCGTCCGATCCGTCGCCCGGACGCACGAACGGGCGGCCCGGTGTGCGTTTCGCGCGCGAGGCTCTCACGTTCGATCCTGTGGTGCCGTGGCCCGGTCGACCCGCCCGCGTGAGGTGCGCACTCACGACACTCGGCCGAGACTCCGTCTCGACCGCGGGTGCATCGCTCATTCTGACGCAGGGCGACGCGTCGTGGCGCACGAGCCACGTGCCGGAGTTCGTTGCTCCCGATGCGCCGCGCGATGCAGTGATGGAGTGGACGCCGCGTGCACCGGGTCGCAACGAGGTGACAGCGCGTCTTCTCACGGACGCAGATACGTCACTCGTGCGCGACACGGTGTGGGTGGGCCCCGGCGCGCTCGCGGTGAACGAGGTGATGTACGCCCCCCCGCGCGGCGATCCGGAGTGGATCGAGATCGTCGCGCGCGAGTTCATCACCGACGCGAGCGCATACACGCTGCTCGGGCCGCGCGGCGAGGTCATCCATCTTCCACCGCGCACGCTTGCTCCGGGCGAGGCGATCGTCGTGTGCGCGGACGCGGATACGCTCGCGCGTGCATTTCCCTCGGTGGATCGCGCGCAGTGCGTTGCGCTTGGTTCGGCGTTTCCGGCGCTGCCCGCGCGCACGAGTGCGTCCGGAACGGCGCACGCGCTCGCACTGCGCGATGCCACGGGCGTTGCGGTCGAGTCCGCGCCGTACGACGCGCTCGGCGGACGGAGCGGTCGATCGCTCGAACGGCTCTCCCTCGAGGATGCGTCGTTCACTCCTGCAGCGTGGCAGGCGAGCGTTGCCGCGGGCGGAGGGACGCCCGGCGCGCCAAACAGCGCCTCGGCGTCGAACACA
>CAZEPH010000515.1:0-2121 GCA_964514075.1 uncultured bacterium
GGCGCGGACACCGTCGTGCAGGTACGCGTGAGCGACACGCGCCTGGCGCTCGCCCGCATGGCGAGCGCGTTCTATGGTCACCCGTCGCGATCGCTCGCGGTTCTCGGCATCACCGGCACGAACGGGAAGACGACGACGACGTACATGATGCGCGCCGCGTGCGAAGCGGCGGGCTGGACGACCGGCGTGCTCGGCACCGTCGAGTACCGCGTGGGCGAACACGCGGTGGGTGCATCGCACACGACGCCGGATGCGATCGAGTTGCATCGGACCCTCGCGTGGATGAAGGAGCGCGGTGCGCACGCGGTCGCGTGCGAGGTGTCGAGCCACGGGCTCGACCAGCACCGCACGTACGGCACGCACTTCGCGGTGCGCGCGTTCACGAATCTCACGCGCGATCACCTGGACTACCACGGTACGCTCGACGCATACCGCGCGGCCAAGGCGCGCTTCTTTCAACGCGCGGAGAGCGGCGCGGCGGACAACTCGGTCGCGGTGATCAACGTGGATGACGACACCGGTGCCGCGTTCGCTCGCGCGAGCGACTACACGGTCTGCACGGTCGGCGTGACGCGCGGCGACGTGCACGCGACCGACATCGCGCTCACCGCCCGCGGCTCCCGCTGCGTCCTGCGGCACGCGGGCGGATCGACGCCGCTTACGCTGCGCCTTCCGGCTGCACACAACATTCAGAATGCGTTGGTCGCCTTTGCGGCGGCAGTGGCGATCGGCGCAGCGCCCGACGCGGCCGCCCGCGGGCTCTCCGAGCTCGCGGGCGTCCCGGGGCGTCTCGAGCCGGTGAACGCCGGACAACCGTTCGCCGTGCTCGTCGACTATGCGCACACGCCCGACGCACTGGAACGCGTCCTGCGCGCCGCGCGCGACTTCACGCCGGACGGCGGTCGCGTGATCTGTCTCATCGGATGCGGCGGCGATCGCGACGCCGGCAAGCGCCCCCTCATGGGCGGCATCGCGGCGACGCTCGCGGATCTCGCGGTGATCACGTCGGACAACCCGCGCACCGAGGACCCGGAGGCGATCGTGCGCGCGGTCGCGAGCGGCGTGCCCGCGGATCGCCGCGCGATGACGATCGTCGACCGGCGCGACGCGATTCACTGTGCGATCGACCTCGCGCACGAGGGCGACACCGTGGTGATCGCCGGGAAGGGCCACGAGGACTACCAGATCCTCGGAACGACGAAGGTGCACTTCGACGACCGCGAGGAGGCGCGCGCCGCTCTCGCGGCGCGCGGCTTCACGCCGCCGGACGAGCGCGGATGACCCTGCGCGACCTCGCGGATCTCCTCGGCATCGCGGCGCCGCCCGGTGCGGAGGCGTACGAGGTCCGCGGCGCGTGCATCGACAGCCGCGCGATCCGCACGCACGACGTCTTCGTTCCGCTCGCTGGAACGCACACCGACGGACACGCTTATGTGGCGGACGTTCTGGCACGCGGATTTGCGTCGCTGTGCGCGCGCGAACACGCCGCCCCGCACGCCTCGACGCGCACGCTCGTCGTGGACGACACGCTCGCCGCGCTCACCGCGTGGGCGCGCGGCCTGCGCGCACGCTGGTCGGGACATCTCGTTGGCGTGACCGGCAGCAACGGCAAGACCACGACGAAGGAGTTCATCGCCGCGGTCCTCAGCACCCGGTACGCGACCCTGCGCACCGAAGGCAACAAGAACAACCACATCGGTGTGCCGCTCACGCTGGCGTCGCTTCTGCCGGCGTACGGCGCGGCCGTCGTCGAGATGGGGATGAACCACCTCGGAGAGATTCGCGCACTCGCCGCACTCGCGCGACCGACGGTCGCGGTGATCACGAACATCGGCGTCGCGCACGCGGAGGGTGTGGGCGGACGCGAGCGTATTCTCGATGCGAAGATGGAAATCGCCGAACAGCTTGGCCCGGATGACACGTTGATCGTGGATGGAGACGACGCGCGGCTCGTCGCCGCGGCACACGGATGTGGAGCGCGTGTCGTCCGGGTCGGATTGGGAGAGAGCACCGACGTGCGCGCGATCGTGCACGGGCCGGCGGCCACACTCCCCGACGGAACGCCCCTCACGCTGGCGCTTCCGGGCGTGCACAACGTGCGCAACGCGCTGTGCGCGCTGG
>CAZEPH010000516.1:0-2097 GCA_964514075.1 uncultured bacterium
CACGGACTTCTGTGGACGCGCGCGCTGCCGCGCCGCGGAGGCCCGAACGATTCCGCGCACATCCCCTGGCGCGAGGCCACGAACTTCGCCGGCGGATCGCTCCTCAATTCCGCGCTGGGAACCGTGATGGAGAACGTCGACAAGCCGCTCGTCGGACATGCCGCTGACTACGGAGGCGTCGCGCAGTTTCACCTCGCGGGGAAGATCGTCTACTACGGGCGGCGGCTCCTCTACCTGCCGCTCGCGGCGGTCGGGCCGGAATTCACGCGGCGATGGGAGATGGCCGATCGTCGCGAGGCGGTGCGCGATCTCACGCTCACGACGCGTTTGCAGTTGCTCGTCGGCCTCCTTCTCTGGGCGGAAGCCGCGGCCCTCGCGCACCCGCTCGTCACGACGCTCGCCGCCGCGCGATACGAGGCGGCGGCGGCGCTGCTCGCCATCGCAGCACTGGTGCTGCCGCTCTCGTCCGCGTACACGCCATCGGCAACCGCGCTGCGCGCGATCGGCGTCGTGTGGCCGACCGTGGTGAGCGATGCGGTGTGGACGCTCGTCTTCGTGGTGGGTGGATGGATCGCCGTGCGCACCGCCGGGCTGGCGGGACTCGCGTGGGCGCAGGTCGCCGCGTCGGCTGCCGCCGGCGCCTACGTGCTGGTGGTCGCGCGGCGCGTGCTCGGCGTGCGCGTGCGCGCGTTGGTCGGCATGCGCATGATCATCACGACGGCGGCGTCGTACGCGATCATGCGCGTCGCGACGCAGGTGCTCCACACGCCGAGCGCCGCGACCGTGTGCATCGTCGCGCCGCTCGGTCTCGTCGTGTTTTGGGGCGGCCTGCGTCTCCTCCGCATCATCCACGGAGACGAACGCGACCGGTTGGCCGCGCTCTTCCCCCCGGGACACTCACGCGTCCTGGTCCGTCGCGTCCTCGGCGGCTAACGCCCGTCTAGTTCGAACCGCCCGACGGAGCGCCGGGCACGAGGAAGTTCGCCGCGATCACACCGGGCGCATCGTTCGCGCGCACTTCCACGACGTGCTGCCCGTCGTCGACCGGGATGTCGATCGTGCGCCACTCGGACACCCACCGCTGTGAACCGCCCACCGTACCTTGCTTGTAGTTGCGCGCGCGCGTCTTGAACTCCCGAATGTCGCGCCCATCGAACGTGACGAGCACGCCCACGGACGTCTGTCGCGGTCGTGTGGTTCCTTCCATGACGTGACACACCTTGAGGCGCAGGATTGTCGGTCCGCCCTGCGCATTCAGGCGGAAGCGATCCGGCGGTGTAGCGTGCAGACGTTGTGCAAGGCGCGGCTCCGGTGTGCCGGCTTGATGCACCCACACGGAATCGAATCCGCCGGACTCGGGCGTGGCCGGGCGGAAATCCGAGTCGCGGAATTGCGGGCGCTGCCCGTCGAAGGATGTGCCCTTCGAGAAGGTGTCCGTAGGGATCGACCCGGACGTCGACGTGCGGCCTTTGTCGCCGGGATCGCTGCTGTATTGCGCGGCCGCGCGCGGCGCGCCGCACACCGCCAGAGCGGCGCACGCACACACGCACAACACGACACGGGTGACCAACCGCGAGAGAGACGACAGAGCGGGTGACATAAGTTGGGAGACCTCCCTTCGCCGCGACCTGTCCCGACGCTTCGCGGCGCTGCCATGCTAGGAACTCCGACCAGGGATCGTCAACACTCCTGCACTCCGTCTATACTGCGCGGCATGCTGAGCATTCTGGCAGGCACGGCGGCAGGGCTCGCGTGGGAGGCGGACGCCGCGGAGCTTCCGGCGCTCCTCGCGCGGACAGATGTCATCGTCTGGGTGGACATGGAGAACCCCACGCCCGAGGAACAGGCGCTTCTCACATCCGCGTTCGGCTTCCACCCGCTGGCCGTGGAAGATGCGATGTCGGAGATCAACCACCCGAAGATCGACAACTACGGAACGTACATCTATCTGGTGGTCCATGGGATCACGCACGCCGAGGTGCGCGGCGCGCTCGCCACCGCCGAGATGGACTGCTTCCTGGGCCCGCGATACGTCGTGACCTACCACGACGCCGCGCTTTCCAACGTGGGAGAGGTGCGGCGGCGCTGCCTCGAGAT
>CAZEPH010000517.1:0-2096 GCA_964514075.1 uncultured bacterium
CTTATGGCTCATCCGATCGCCGAGACCGACGCTGCGCAGCGCGGCCTCCGCGCGCGCGTGCCGCTCCGCCGGCGGCGTGCCGTTGTAAATCAACGGCAGTTCTACGTTCGCCAGCGCGCTCGCGCGGCCAAGCAGGTTGAACGTCTGAAAGACGAACCCGATTTCCTTGTTCCGAATGTGCGCGAGGTCGTCGTCGGTGAGGGACGATACTTCCTTGCCCGCCAGCACGTACGTACCCGACGTCGGGCTGTCCAAACATCCGACGAGGTTCATGAGCGTGGACTTGCCCGAACCCGACGGCCCCATGATCGCGACGTACTCGTTCCGGTCCACGGACAACGTCACGCCGCGCAGCGCGTAGACTTTCTCGTCGCCGACCGTGTACTCCTTCGCGAGGTCCCGGATGTCGATGAGCATTACGATTTCTTCGCGTCTTTCTCGGCCGCGGTGATCTTCACCTTCGTTCCAGCCTTCAGGGAGCGGAGCGTCTTGTAGGGACCGGTGACGACCTTGTCGCCGACCTTCACGTCGCTGTACAACTCCATGCTGGTGTCGCCGGCCACGCCGGTGCGTGCGTCGTGGAACGTGACGACGTTGTCCGTGCCGACGACGAACACGCCCATCCGGTCCTTCTTCTTGTCGCCGTGGTCGGTTCGTGTCGTGTCCGCTTGCGCCGCGTTCTTCCCGCGGCGCCCGCGACGGCCCGGCGTCCGCTTTTCGAGATCCTCCGCTTTGCGGATCACCACCGACTGAATCGGCACCGCCACCTTCGCGCTGCGCGTCGCCGTGACGATCTCAACGTCGCCCGACATGCCGGGTTTGATCTGCGGCACGTCGTCGCTGAACGACACCTTCACGAGGAAGTGCGTCTTCTGGTCGGTGCCCAGGCTCGTCGAGCCGCTCCCACTGGACGCCACGTCGCGCACGCGGCCGCGGAACGTCGTGTCCGGAATCGCGTCGACAGAGATGCTCACCTCTTGTCCCGCGCGCACGTCCACGATGTCCGCCTCGTCCACCTCCGCCCAGATCTCCATCTTCGACATATCGGAGATCGTGAGCAGCACGGTCCCGGGGTTGTTCATCGTGCCGGTCACCGCCATTTCGCCCTCCTCGACGTTGAGGGCTGACACCACGCCCGAGACCGGCGCGGTGAACGTTGTCTTGGCGAGCTGATCCTGCGCCTGACGCAATTGCTCGCGCGCTTGCGCGACGGCCTCCGCGGCCGCGTCGCGTTCCGCGCGCAGGACGCGTGCGTCCGTCTCCGCCGCCTCGAGTTCCTGCGCGGAGACCAGTTGCTCCTTCGCGAGCGCGCGGCTTCGCTCGAGCGTCGCCACCGCCCGCGCGCTGGACGCTTCGGCCAGGCGCAGGCGCGCTTCTGCGCTCGCGGCCGCGGCGCGTGCACCGCTCACGGCCGCGCGGTACTGAGTGTCGTCGAGACGCAGGAGGAACTGCCCCTTCTGCACGGCCTGCCCTTCGACGACGGCGACGCTCGTCACCTGGCCGAACTGCGTCGCGCTCAAGTTGACGGTCGTCTCCGACTGAATCGTTCCGGGCGCGCGCACGCGCGAGACGATCTGCTCCGCCTTGGCCGCCTCGGCCTGGACTTCCGTCGCGCGTCCCTTCGCTTTGACGACGTTCGCCACGACGATCGCTCCGATCACTGCGACACCCACGAGAGCAATCGCGATCTTCCCCCCACGCGTCATCGCGCGCTTCCCCCCGTTTCCGGATGTGACGGAACGACCGGCCGGCCCTCGGCGCGCGCCAGCGCGGCGACGGCGACACGCGAGCGCACGAGAGCATCGATGTAACTCACCTTCGCGCGCGACAAGCCGAGTTGCGCGTCACGCAATTCCAAACTCGTGCCCGCACCGACGCCGTACCGTTCCGACGAGAAAGCGTAGTCGTCTTGCGCCGCCGCGAGCCCTTCCTTCGCGACGCGGAGTCGGCCCGCGGCCTCCGCCAAGTCCACGCGTGCCTGCACCAATTCTTGCGTCGCCTGCTGGCGCTGTTCCTGCATGCGGTACTCCGTCTGCCGCTCAGCCGCCGCGGCTTGCGCGACCGTGCGACTGTTGGAGCCGACCAGCATCGACACG
>CAZEPH010000518.1:0-2094 GCA_964514075.1 uncultured bacterium
CACATCGTGCAACCCGTACACGTGAGCGGCGCCGTCGCCACCGTTGCGGAGGCGCTCGTGTTCGGCGACACGTCGAACGTGCCCGTGAGCGCCGTGCCCGTGCCGGCCGCAGCCGGCGCCACGCCGATCGAGTACTCCGCCGCGTGGATGTTCGATCCACCCGACGTCGTGTCCGTGAACGCCACGGTCACGCCGATCGTCGCGGGTTGCGTCACCGGGTTCGGCGTCGGCACAGGCGAGCCTGCGACGACGACCGGCCCGAGGATGTCACCGTCGGCCCGGTTCAGCACGAAGTCGCCCGACGTAGCCGATGCGTGCAGCGCCGGCGATCCGTTGTCCGCCACGACCACGCGCACGCGCGTGTGCGGCGAGTTCACGACCGACGTGATATCCCACGCGAGCGGCGGCGTCACGCTGCCGGTCGCGATGGTGCTCCACGACTGCCCGTAGTCCTGGCTGTACTGCACGGTCGTGGTGCCGATCGCGAATCCGCCCGCCGCGCTCGACGTCCAGTCGATGTTCACCGGGCTCGACGTGAACGTCTCGCCGCCGAGCGGTGCACTCAACGTGACGATCGGGTGCGAGCGGCCCAAGAGCCACACGAGCATGTTCTCCATGATGTCGGCGCGCGTCAGGTCATCCGCCACCGCGCCGTTGATCTGCATCGGGAGGAAGTTGTTCGTGATCTGCTTGGTTTGCTGGCCGCCCCACAGGGCGCTGTCTGCGCTCCCCAGGTTCGCGGACGACGTCCACCGGATGCCGCAGAAGTCCGGCGCGGCGTCGTCGATCCAGACGAACGCACCCGTTCCGACACCGTTCACGATCGCGACCTCGTCGACGGCTCCGCCGGAACGCGCTTCCAAGTACGGAACACCCAGCGTGTACGCGCCGGAGATCGGGTCGCCCGGTTGACCGCCCAAGTTCGCCACGTCCGCCGGGTCGTTCTTGTAGCTCACGTGCAGCGTGTTGTTCACCCACGCCTGGCGCGCGACGTTGAAGTCCTGGCCGCCCGCGCTCGCGAGGTCCCACACGACGTCGTGCGAGTCGAAGATCAACCGCGCACCACCGTCGTGCAGCCGCTGGTACGTCGTGCGCTGCGCGTCGCTGATCTGCGGGTACTGCTCCACGCCCGCACTCCACCAGACGACCGGGTACGAACGCAGACCACTGTTCTTGTCGCCGAGAGGCGGGTCACCGTTCACGGACGCGATCGAGTAGTCGTACGACCAGCCCTTGCGCGCGAACGCCGCCTTGTGCCGGTCCAGCATGCCGAGCGTCGTCGTTTGCAGCAGGTACGAGTCGTCACCGAGGACGAGGAAGACGTCCGGACTCACGCCCGTCGAGAACGAGTAGTGCCGGCCGCCGTTGTCATCGCGCACGACGTTACCGCGGTTGTCCTGCGACTCCACGTCGTAGAAGTACGTCGTGAACGGCAGCAGGTTGTTCAGAAGCGCGGCGTGAGCCGTGCCCTCGTTCGCGTCGAACGCGGTGGAACTGCCGAGCGCCGTCGTCGTGCCGTAGTAGACGCGGCTCGTCGCGTTGTCCGTCGTGTTCCAGTTGATGGTGGCCGCCACCGCGCCCACGGACGTCGCACGCACGGTGTTGATCTGGAAGCGCGTCGCGTCGATCAACGCGGTGGCGATGATCGTCGCGGGAGCGGCGGACGCGTCGTCGTATGTCGCGGTGATCACGTCGCCGTTCGTGACGGAGAGCTGCCCGTCGCCCGGGGTGATGACGCCCGCGAGAATCGGCATCGAGCCCGTGAACACGCCGCCCGTTTGGTTCGTGAGCACCACGCTCTCCGTATCGTTCGACGTGCTCGTGAACGTCACGCTCGGCGAGGTGAGGGCCGGCGTGGAGTCTTCGAGACGAATCTGCACCGTCTCGCTGAAACCGTACGCCGGCTTGTTGAGCGTGAGCAAACCGGTCGTGCGCGCCAGGTCACCCGACACGGCGACCGAGAAAGGCTGCGGGCCGTTCGGCACGTTGGTCGCGGACACGCGGATCGTCCAGATGCCCGTCTCCGGCGCGGTCTTGCGCACGGTCTCTTCCACGTTCACCGCGTCCGCGGTGCCGCCCGTGTTCGACTCGCCC
>CAZEPH010000519.1:0-2093 GCA_964514075.1 uncultured bacterium
ACCCGCCGCCGCGCTTCGACATTCTCTCGCACGTCATCCCGGATCAAAACCGCATGCTGATCTTCGGAGGGGCGACGGAGAACGTGAACATGGACTCGAACGAGATGTTCTCGCTCGACCTCGAGACGCTCGAGTGGTCGCTCCTCTCGGTTCCCGGCCCGCCGCCGGAACCGCGCAACGGGTACACGATGGTGTTCGACTACGCGCGGCGGTGGATCATCCCGTACTCCGGCATCGACCCGGGATCGGGCGAACCGGGCGATACGCCCATTCTGGACAACGGCGGGATCTTTTATCAGGCGCCGACGCGGATCGACTTCGGGACGGCCGTGGGGTCGCGTCCGCCCGCATCGACGCGTCCCCCGGCGGCGTTTCGCGCGGACGCGCGCTACGCAACGGGCGGGAGCATCGACCTGTCGATCGTGCACGCACCGGGCGGACGCGCCGACATCGACATCTACCGCGCCGACGGTACACCCGTGTGGCGCACCGCTGTCACGCTCGATGGATCGAGAGCCGCACGTCTTCGATGGAACGGGCACACCAGTGACGGAATGCCCGTCGCGAGCGGCATCTTCTTTGTCTCGGTCCGATCGGGAGGCGAGAGTGTTCAACGCAAAGTCGTCGTGGTGCGCTAGCGCGATCGCTCTGGCGGTCGTCGCCTGCGCCACCGGCGCGCGCGCGATCGAGATCTGGTCGCCCACGCCGACGACGCCCGTGTCGCCGCGCGGCGGACAGGTGGCGATCGTCGATTCACTGCGGCATCGCGTCATCGTGTTCGGCGGTCTCGCGGCCGCCGGTCCCGCAAACAACACCGCGACGTTCGACCTCGCCACGCATGCCTGGAAAGACTCCGTGGCGACGACCCCTCCGCCGTCCGCGCGCGCGGAGCACGTCGCGGTCTGGGATGCACCGCGCGACCGCGTACTCGTGTTCGGCGGGTTCACCGGCTCGACGCGCTTGAACGATCTCTGGTCGCTCAACCTGGCGACCCTGGCGTGGACGCAGCTCACTACGACCGGGAGCATTCCCGCCGCGCGTTCCGAACACGCCGCCGCGATCGATCGGGCCGGGAATCGCCTCGTCCTCTTCGGCGGCACGAACGGCATCGCCACGTTCAACGACGTCTACACGCTCAACCTCTCGACGTTGCAGTGGACGGCGATGTCGCCGACGGGCACGCCGCCGGAAGCGCGCACCGGAGCCGTGGCAGGGTACGACCCCGTGCACCGCGCGCTGGTCGTCTTCGGCGGAGCGGGTGCGACGAGCGGCGCTCTGAGCGACGTGTGGTCGCTCAACCTCGCCAGCATGTCGTGGCTCCCGCTCGCCCCGAGCGGGGCGGGTCCGAGTCCGCGCGGCGACGCCTTCGGGTGCGTGGACGCATTGCGTGATCAACTCATCGTATTCGGCGGACGGCCCACGCCGTCGACGTACACGGATGACACGTGGATGTTCAGCCTGTACTCCAACACGTGGAGCAACGTGACGCCGGCCCCCTCGCCGAGTGCGCGCGCCGATGGCGCCGCGGTGAGCGATCCGCGCTTCGGCGGTCTCATCACGTTCGGCGGCGAAGCGGCGAGCGGTTTCCTCGGGGAGTCGCAGGTGTTCGATCCAGCGCTGCCGGCGTGGACGGCGGCGCCGGCGAATCTCGCGGCGCCCTCCGCGCGCCTGGACGAATGCCTCGCGTCCGACGACGCACACGATCGCCTGCTGCTCTTCGGCGGATGGCTCGGCACCACCAAGAGCACCGCGATGAACGACACGTGGCAGCTCTCGTACGCGACGATGACGTGGACGCAGCTGACGACCACCGGCGCGCCGACCGCGCGCTACGGCCACTCGTGCGTCGTCGATCCGCCGCGCAATCGTTTGCTCGTCTTCGGCGGGAGCACCGTCGCGGGCCTCGCGAACAACGACCTGTGGGCGATGGATCTCACGTCGCTCGCATGGACGCAGCTCACACCGTCCGGCGGACCGCCGCCGGGCCGAACGAATCACGCCACGGTGCTCGACGCCGCGCACAACCGCCTGATCGTGCACGGCGGGCAGAACACGACGACCACGAGTCTCGACGACACGTGGGCGTACGATCT
>CAZEPH010000520.1:0-2090 GCA_964514075.1 uncultured bacterium
GAGAATGCGCTCCACGGATCCCATCTCCCGGCCAATCGTGCGCACGGCCGCGGCGATCTGCGTCACGTCGAGCGCATCGTCCACACGCTTGTGCACGTGGAGCGCTTTCATCAGATCGCGGGGGAGTTTCTCTATCGGGTCCTGGCTGATGAGGGCGAGGCGCACGCCCGGGAGGCGCGCGGCCGCGCTCACGAAGCGCAGCGTGGTGTTCAGGAAGAAGGGGGCAACGAAGATGACGTTCGGCATGGGAGCCGGAGGCTAGCGTTTTCCGCGCCGCCCCGCAACGCCGGAGACACCCAGCCGCACGCGCAGCCACGCGGTGATCGCCTGGAGAACATCCGGCGCGATCGCACGATCCGCGAGGTGCATGTATTCGGCGGGATCACCGTTCGCGTCGCGCAGGAAGAGATGATTGCGGCTCGGGAACACGCGCACGGTCACATCGCGATTGCCGCCGTCGCGAAACGCGGCGCCCAGTTCGTCTGCGTGATCCACCGTCACCTGGCGATCCGTCGCGCCGTGGAGGATCAAGACGCTGGCGCGGACGCGTCGCGCCGCGGGAAGCGGATCGTAATCGCGGAAGTAGCGCACCCACGCATCGGACGCGGCGGCGGAATCCACATTCGCCGCGGCGGCCGCGAGGAGGGAGTCGCGTGTCTCCCGTGTTCGGGGGGAGCCGGCGTGATCGATCACCCAGGCGTTTTGCGCGGACATGACACTCCGGCCCGAACGCGACGGGCCCGCGAGCAGAACGATCGCGCGCACTGCGGTGTCCGTCGCGGCGATCATCGGTGCGATCAGCGCACCTTCGCTGTGACCGAGCAAGGCAACGCGCGCGCCGTCGATGTCGCTGCGCGCGCGCGCCCACGCGAGAGCGGCACGCGCATCGTCGGCGAAGTCCGCGGTCGTGGATCCGGCGAACACGCCGCCCGACTCGCCGGAGCCCCGGTCGTCGAATCGCAGGACGGCGATCCCCGCCGTCGCGCACGCCTCCGCGATCTGACGAAATGGACGATAGCCACCGACCAGCGGGATCGACTCGTCGCGATCCTGCGGACCGGAGCCGGAGAGGGTGAGGACGCACGGGACGCGCCGGCCGTGGGCGCTCAGCGGCCGCGTCAGCGTTCCCGCGAGGGAGAAACCGCCCGGCGTGGGGATGCGGACGTTCTCCGCCGTGTACGGAGCGCCACGTGGAGCGGAGTAGTCGGTGCGCGCGACACGGAGCGCGTCGTCGTTCGTGTCGTCGGCGCGCACCAGCGTGAGGCCTTGGCTCGGCGCGCGGCCTCCGAGCACGCGGCCATCGCGTGCAACGTGCAGATCGAGGATCGTTCCCGCGATGTCGACGCGGACGGAGTCCGCCGCGATTCGCGTGACGCGCACGGAGATCGTCTGCCCGCCCGTCGTGAGCAGCACCGGCACGACCGTCGCGCTGTCCGGTGCGATCCACGCGCGCTGCACGATGCGCTCCATCAACCCCGTCGAGGGGTTCACGTAGGGGATCGCGTCGACCGGAGACGCGATGCGTTGTGGCGCGCCGGCCGACGCGCGGACGAGCACGGAATCGCCGTCGCGCGTGAACGTGACGTGTTGCATCGGCGCCGCGCTCGTGTCGTCCGTCGCTTTCCACACCGTTGCCTCGAGACGGCGGAACGCGCGTGCACCCGCCATCTCCAACGTGTATCGCACGCGCAGCCCGGCGGCGCGGAAGACGATTTCGCCCTCCGCACGTTCGGCTTCGTTCGTGAACCGCTCGACAGCGATCGTGTCACCGTTCGCCTGCAGGACGAATGTCGATGCGTGCGCGCACGGAACGCAGAACGCTGCAGCGACGAGGCTCCACATCGAGACGAGGCATCGCGTGCGCATTTGGGGTGTCTCCTGTGCCAGGGGGCAGGATCGTGGGTACACCTTCCGTCACGTGCCTCCGTTTGCGCAACGATCCGACCGGTCACCCGCAACGCCGTGCGGCCGGTCCCGCGAGGAAACGGCCGCCGCCAACACCGCGGGATTAACGCCCCAGGGCTACATCGCGCGCATCACCGCGGACGCCCGTTGCATGTGATCGCTGGTCATGTGATGGCCGACCAAGC